>NZ_JBGOOI010000022.1:0-65091 GCF_041439605.1 Vibrio sp. 1F169
GGGTATGGGTATCGAGATACAGACTACTTCTTCTTGAAGATAAAAGCGGCTTTCCGGGGAAAGCCGCGATGAACCAAAAAAAAGCGAGTCCCTTAGGAACTCGCAAAAATCTATTCAGTATGATGTAACAAAATATGAGCCAATCTATTAATCATAAGAAAGGACAAAAGGTTGTCTATTCGGGATAAATAATAATCAACTGGATGCGCTACATTGTCATCAATTTGTCAGCGTTAGGTGCGGTTTTAATCAGCACCTAATGTGTTAAAACTATCCATTCGTCGACCGTAAATATGGGCTTCTTACAACTGAGCAGTGACAGTGATTGGTGGTTAGTGACTAGTGGCCAATCGCCATTTCGTCGAGCGCTAGGAACACGTTTTCGTCTAAATGACCTTCGTGAACTTGTTTACACACTTTACGACGCACAGCTAAACCAGAGATCAAGCGCTCAATAGACAAGTGTCGATTGCTGGTGCTGTCACGGTCGTTGTAAAGCTCAATCAAACGACTCAGTGTTTCGTATGGGATAACGTCCTCCCCTACTCTCAACCAATCAAGCTTCTCAATGAGCTCTGAACACTCTTCTTTGATTGAAGCATGTGAATGCCCTGTCATAGCAGATAAAGCCGTTATGCTGCGTTCTAGAGCCTCTGCAGAGGTATATTTAGAGAGAGTAATCATGATTTCGTCAGCGTTGATCTCAACAGAGTGTTTACGCTGCTTAACTCGACGTCCCAATTTGCCTCTTGGCGACGGTGCTTTGCGCTGAATTGGCTCAAACTCACCATCAATAATCTCAGACAACTCTTCCAATTTCTGCTTAGACACCATTTCATTACGCAGTGGGTTCGGTAACGTTGGTGCCATATTACGCTTGCCTGCATTGGTGGTGCGTGCTCTTGAGTAACGTAAGACTTCTTCCACATTACATTTGATATCAACCTGATAATCAGTCGTTTTGCCTTTTTCGATCAACGCGGTGATCGTTAAGTGATACCCCCAAAGGTTAACCAGGAAGGTATCTTCTTGATCCCCTACTTCACCTAACTTTCTGAGCTCGCGGATCAGATCCATCGAAAAACGACGCCAATCGATGTTACGCGCCAATTTCTGATTCAGCTCGCTGAGCAACATGCAATCTGTATGGCGGCGTGCCATACGGCTTCTAAAGTACGAATACATTTGGAAGACCAAGGTATGTTGCTTCAGGATTTCTGGCGGAAATAGGAAGAAATAATCACGAGTGAGCAGCTCTTCGTAGAACGACGGTTCCCAAACCAGGATGTACAGGTTCGGTTTAATGCGAATTTCGCCGTCAGAGCCTTCTGTAGGCGCTTCTTCCGATGCGGTAATGGTTCTAGCTAGGAATCGGAAACGATCACTCTTAAAGCCTTCTGGCATGTTCTCGCTAAGCCAACGGCCTGTGAGCTCATGCAATTGGAAGTCGGTAAATTCGATACGATCAATACTGTCACGGATCGAATCACGTGCCGGCCCGCTGTCTTTCTTGCCACGCAAGGACAAAATATCCGTGATGTAAAGTGGTGTTTTGTTCGGTGTGTGTTTAGCGTCTAGATGGTAATCATCTTGGTGATGATCATGATATTGAACAGTAAGCGTGAATAACGCGAATAGCGTCATCAGATCATCAACCGTCATAATGTTTTTTGAAGATCGTGTCTCGATCACCGCTCGAGTTCCAGAGATCGAAACCATTGATTTTTGGTAGCTCTTGCGCGTTCTAGGGGGCGCTAAGGCTTGATCAATAATACCCGCCCAATTAGTTGGCGACACAATAAATTGATCGGCTTCGTCTTTCATCGTTGGTGGGGTATTGAGTCCGTGTTCATTCAATAAGCGCTTGTTGACTTTGGTTTGAGCTAGAGCTTTAGATCGCTTTTGCTTCTCATTTTGCTTCACGCTTTCTGTCACTAAGCTAGTAGCACCCAGTACCGATATCAATTGGTTTGGGTTCACAAAGCGATGCAGCATAGTTTTGCCAGCAAGACCTTCTTCAAAGCGAACCGGAATTTGTCTGAAAAGGCCGATACTAACCGCAGCTCTTAACCTTTGCTGTAAGGCTGCACGAGTAACTTGGCCATCAGTTGATTCAATAATCTCGGTAGTGGAAACGTAACCGTCTTTGCTGCTAAACCCACGAAGTGAAATTAGGTTAAGAAGCTCAACAATGCTTTTGGTGACACCTTTGAAGTGCTGATATTGTTCTATCCATTCAACGGCTGTTTCAGATACCTCAAATAAATGACCATCTTTGTGGCTTCGTGCCTTAATTAACAATTTCTCTTCTGGTTTCATTTTTGATCCGTATCACACTAACCGTAATTTCACTATAGTTCCTGAATGATAAAGAAAGAATGATCATAAATAAAGAGAATTTATTGGCTTTTAAATAACTGATCTTTTTGATTAATATGATCTTAAATGATTAAGTGATCTAATGATCTGGCTGTTTCTTTTCCTTTAAGTTGCTGAATTTAAACGTTTAAAATAAAACCCCTTGGAAAGCATGATCATAAAAACCCCGAAACTATGATCATTAAATCAAAGAAAGCATGATCACAGAACTTCAGAAGTATGATCATTAAGTCATTGTAAGCATGATCATTATTGGCTTGAAAGCATGATCATTATACTTATACAGCTTATCCACAGTTCGGAAGTCAACATCATCTTCTAAGTCACTTCATACACATCAATGTGGATATTTATGATGGCCAATCTATCGGAACAATGATCAAGTGATGGTACTTTTTTATCCTTCCCGCCCTATTGAGGATAAAATTTAATCTGTATCTGTTGAAAATGGATAGCTTTGATGTATTTAGCGCAGGTGGGAGTTAACTTGGAAGCATGATCATGAAATTGTCATGTTTGCGTATTCTCGGTCAGTGTAGATTGAATTTTCAATCATTGAGCCCTTATAGGCGTTGAATCCCCATTGCAAAAGCATTTGTCCGTAACTTATCTCTTAAATTACATGCTTCCGGAACGATATTTACTTGATCATTTTTCCGTAATTTGATCATTTGTAATGTGCAGTTGTTCGGATCAATATTGCTAAGTTTACGCCTTGATCATGCTTCATAATTGGGTGTTATTAATTATCTTACACTGGATATGTACCATGATCATTCTTCCGCTCAGGTTAGAATCCTCTGTTGTTTTTTTGCACCTCCTCTTCTCTTCTGTTTTGAATTTTTTGTCCATTGAGCGTTTTTTTAATTTTTATTGAATTGAAAATCTATAAATTCGAATGCAAATCACACCAACCGTAATCTATAGTTGTGTTTCAATCGTTCCGCAGTTTTTTAACGATAATTTCATTTACATTGTAAATAAGTGATGCTGTAACATTTTAAATGTGCACTAGAAATAACATGGTTGTGCATGATGAAAATGATGACTTTCAGTATTACTCTGAGGTGATGTTTCATCAAATTGTAAAAACACTGTCTATTTTATGTGAGTTTTCTCATAAATGCATGTTCATGTTTTTGTTGTGTTTGTTGTTAATCGCTGTACAATTTGTACTTAGTTAATCATTACGGAAACTGGCAATGAAAAGAGAACAAACGATTGATAAGCTCTATCAGCTAGCCGAACAAACTCAACAAGTTCAGGCTGACCGAATTGAGATTATTTTGGAAGAGCGAAGTGATGAACATTTCCCTCCAATGTCTAAAGCTATGATGGAGACTCGTTCTGGTTTAACGCGTCGTAAACTCGATGAAGCGATCACTAAACTTGAAGCTGATGGCCATCAGTTTACAAAGAACAATGCCAATCACTACTCGATTTCATTGACAGAAGCTCACATGTTGATGGACGCGGCAGAAGTGCCGAAGTTCCATCAACGTAAGCAGCATGCTGACAACAAACCATGGATTATCAACGTACAAAACCAAAAGGGCGGTACGGGTAAATCAATGACGGCAGTTCACTTAGCTGCGTGCTTATCTCTAAATTTGGACAAGCGCTACCGTATCTGTTTGATTGACTTGGATCCACAAGGCTCTTTGCGTCTGTTCTTAAACCCACAAATTAGTGGTGCAGAGCATGACAGCATTTATTCTGCAGTTGATATCATGTTGGATAATGTGCCAGAAGAGCAGGATGTTGACCTAGAATTCTTGCGTAAGAACGTGCTGTTGCCAACTCAGTATCCTAATTTGAAGACTATTTCAGCCTTCCCAGAAGATGCGATGTTTAACGCTGAAGCATGGCAAAGTCTGTCTAGAGATCAGTCACTTGATATTGTTCGTCTTTTGAAAGAAAAGCTTATCGACAAAATCGCCGATGATTTTGATGTGATCATGATTGATACTGGACCACACGTGGACCCGTTAGTGTGGAATGCAATGTACGCGTCGAACGCACTTTTAATACCATGTGCAGCCAAGCGTTTGGACTGGGCTTCAACGGTTAACTTCTTCCAGCACTTGCCAACGGTTTATGAAATGTTCCCGGACGATTGGAAAGGGCTTGAGTTCGTTCGTCTAATGCCAACGATGTTTGAAGACGACAATAAAAAACAGGTATCAGTTCTGACTGAGATGAACTACCTGTTGAATGACCAAGTAATGATGGCCACGATTCCAAGAAGCCGCGCCTTTGAAACTTGTGCTGACACTTACAGCACGGTTTTCGATCTGACGGTAAGCGACTTTGAGGGCGGTAAGAAAACTCTGGCTGTGGCTCAAGACGCAGTACAAAAAAGTGCTCTAGAATTAGAGCGTGTATTACATAGCAACTGGCCTTCACTTAATCAGGGATAACAAGAATGGCAATTAAAACATCTGACTTAAATGCAAAGCTATTTGGTAAAGCAAACAAACGTCGCGTAGCTACGCCACAAGAAGCTCAAACTGCGGTAAAAGAGCAAGCTCAAGTGATTGAGCTTTCTGTTGCGGGTGAAGATTTAGTTTCATTTGAATTGGTTCGAATTCCAGCCGCTGATGTAGCAACACGAACGGTTGTTTTTGAAGAGAATGCTCGTGAGCAGTCTTTCTTGAATGAGCACGCGCTTTCTGACGTACTAACTACGCTTAAAGAGCGCGGCCAGCAATATCCAGCGGTTGGCCGTAAGAACAAAGACGGCAAGATTGAAGTTCTTGATGGTAGCCGTCGTCGTATGTCATGTATTTTGGCTGACAAAGAGTTCTTGATCTATGTCGCTGAAAACATTAACGGCGAACATGCTAAGTTTTTATCAGATGTAGCTAACGCTCATAAACCACTTTCTCTCTATGAGAAGGGGAAGGAGATGCAAGCGAAGCTTGATAAAGGCGAAGCTGAAGACCAGAAAGCACTCGCTAAAATGTTCCAGTGCAGTGAAGCTTTGGTGAGTGGCGCGTTGAAAGCGGCCGCTTTACCACTTGAATTATTACAAGCTTACCCAAATGTGAGCGATCTTGGCCGTCCGACTATTGTTAAGTTACACAAACAATTTAGCGGTCTTACTAGTGAGCAGCAACAAACATTACTGACCAAGTGTGGTGCTTCTGAAGGTTTTGTGTGGCAGCGCAGCGAAGCTCAAGGCGTAACTCGTTTAACAAAAGACGTGACAGAGACTTTAGAAGGTTGGGTGCTCGAACTAGCACCAGCACCCGCGAAGAAAGCTTCTCCAAAAGTTGAACTTATTAAAGGTCGAGCGTCATATAGCCGTAAGGGTTCAAACTTGGCGTTAAATCTTAAGAAAGTTGATGATACAACAATGGAAGAAATCCTAGCATTCGTACAATCTAAGTTAGACTAAGTCACGACTTTCATTACTCCTCTAAAGCCGCTTTATGCGGCTTTTTATTTGGCTGTGATAAACTGTGTTTAGATGAATCTGGACGCTAACTATGACAAACCCAACCAATACTTTTCTGTCTACACTTTCTAATATTGCCCAACACAATGGTCACCGTTACGGTGTGGTCTTTGATGGCGACTTTGATTGGCAAAACTCTGCTGTTTTAACCTTCCTTGAAAATTCGTACACTCCGAGCATCTTCCAGATTGGTGGAACTCCGTTTGAAGGTGTGATTCATGCTCCAGTCAAAAAAGGCCAACAATTGCTTGGTCGTGAGTGCCAAGTTCTTGTTTGTGATTTTAGAGAGCAGTTTGATGCGAATGGTTTTAGCGCTGCACTAGGTTCGTTAATCGGTGGTGGGCTGTTGTTGGTGTTGCCGCCAAAAGTTGATGACTCTGAAGATAACGAGAGCTTTGGCCAACGTTGGTTAAAGGAGAATTTCAATAAGCTCATCTCGATTTCACAACACAACGAAACAGACGATGTTGTTCAAGCGACTAAAGCACTTCCACTCAAGCAAGACTTTGAAAACAGTTTGAACAAATTCGAACAGCAAAATCTGGCTGTTGAGTTGGTTAAAAAAGTGGTGTCTGGGCATCGTAAACGACCTTTAGTTCTCACGGCAGATAGAGGGCGTGGTAAAAGTTCTACATTGGGTATTGCCGCTGCTCAGCTTTTGGTTGAGCAGCATGGATTAAATATCATCGTGACAGCGCCTTCAGTGAAAGCAATCGAGCCTGTATTTTCCCACGCGAGTCAAAGCCTAGAAGACTGTGAAGTGCTCAACGCAACTTACATTTGCTATCAAAGCGGAAGTTTAAGATTCGTAGCACCAGATGAATTACTTAAGTCTAAGCCTGATTGTGATTTGCTATTAGTCGATGAAGCGGCTGCAATTCCAATCCCGATGCTTAAATCTATGGTTGGCATTTATCATCGTATGGTTTTTTCAACCACCGTTCACGGATACGAGGGGAGTGGGAGAGGGTTTGGACTTAAGTTCGAGTCTTGGCTTTCAGAGCATCGCCCGGGGTGGAAAGGCTTTAAGCTCGATCAGCCCATTCGTTGGAATCGCAATGATCCACTAGAGCGCTGGTTGTTTGATTGCTTCCTGCTTGGTAACGACGCGTCGCTGAGTGACTCGGTGATTCATGAGTTAGATAGCTTTTCTGATCTGGCAATCAACCAACTGAGCTTGGTCGAGTTATCAAAGGCAGAATGCTTGGCGAACCCGGAGCCGCTACAGCAATGCTTTTCTCTTCTTGTTGACGCTCATTATCAAACGTCACCAAACGATCTAATGCAGTTTCTCAACAATCCAGCAATCCGTTTGTACGCTGCTTGGCAGAAAAACGAATGTTTAGGTTGTATGTTGGTAACTGAAGAAGGTCGGTTGGATAGCGATCTGATTGCTCAGATTCAACTTGGAAAACGAAGACCTCAAGGTCACCTAGCTCCAGTGTTACTCGCAAACCAACTGGGTTGTACGCAAGCGGCGCTCAGTCGTTGCCTTCGAGTTATGCGTATTGCCGTTTCAACACGTCATCAAGGTTCGGGGATTGGTCGTTGGATGTTGGGGCAGTTGTCAAAGCAAACTAATCAGGCGGATTACTTAGCAACGAGCTTTGGCGCGACCAGTGAATTGATTTCATTCTGGCGCGATAACGATTTTGTACCTGTGCACATTGGCCACCAGCGCGATCAAGCAAGCGGCTGTCACTCGGTATTGATGGTTAAGCCACTTAATAAAAGCGCACAGAATTGGGTCTACAATCTGATAAGTCACTTTGAACGTAGTTTCTGTTTTCTCACTTCTGGTTCTTTGGCTTCTCTCGAGGTTGATATGGTGCGCGCATTATTACCAAGGCAAGCGGAATCTATGGCAGAGTCTGAAATCCAACTCATCAGGAATTATGTCGATGGTGGTAATAGTTACGACAGCATTGGTTTCAGTGTCCTGAATTTGATTCTCCAAAGTAATGGTCATCAAGCGCACATAACTGAATCTGACGCTATAATCGATACAGGTTTCGTTGTTTCAGACTTACTTATCGCGAAAGTCGTGCAGCAGAAAGAGTGGGGGACTTGTGTCGAACAGTTTAATCTAGTCGGACGAAAACAAGCTGAGCTACAGTTTAGGAAAGATGTCGGTACTCTACTATTAAATTTACACTGTAAATAAGTAGGTCAACGATCGTCACTAAATTTGGAACGACAGAGCATATGTCGAGCTGTTAATTAGATTTACAGTGTAAATTAGAAGGCCGGATTTACACTGTAAACTGAACCGCGGTATGCAATGACCTATGTCATTTCAATAATCCAATCTTTATGCAATTTCTCAATTTGTTGAACATGTCCATCATGGCGCTCATTTCCTATCTCAATTCTACCGATCTAATCATCGCCGTTGTTTGGAAGGTATAATTTCATATTATCACATCAATTCATCCCGAATCGTTTGGTGATGAAGCTCCGTCGCTGTATTGCGATCTTATGCTCGTACCCAATATTCATAGTTTGAAAAATCGTGAAAGAATCTTTTTTGTAAAGGTGAAGAAGAGATTAGAATCGGTCAGTCTTATTTATGAGTCCCTTTGCAACATCGAAAGTAAGTGATGTGACGCTGATTATTCTACTGTAGTGATTCTAAGCACTGAGCGAATTATATAGACTGCATAACAACAGAGTTATTAAGGGTACACAATTCGAATGTGGGATAGCATCGTTACATTGTCGGAAGATAGGAAGCAAGTGATGGCATGTCTGCCGTCTGGGTTTGTGGTCAACGCAAGCTTTGACAATAAGACTTTACCAACAACCTTAGAAGCTTTGAACGCATCAAACTATTTTATTTTCGAAGAAGAGATACTGCGTTTTGTCACTCTTGCTAAAGAAGGTAAGGGAGAAGCTTATCAAGGAATATTGATTGCTGAAGTTCGTAATTCCAGTGTTACGGTTGAACTGTCTGATGATGAGATGCTCGCAAGTCTTGTTGTAACTGGGGCATATAATGGGCAGGCATTACGTGGCAGCGATATTATTCATTGCTTGGCTCAGGCTCACATAACGAAAGGAATTAATAAGCTAGCACTTAGAAAAGTCTTAATGATGAGTAGCAAGCTAAAGCCGGGTGAGAAATTTACTCAGCCCGTTGCCAAAGGTTCTCCAGCTGTGAAGGGTAAAGATGCTAAGTTTTCAGCATTGGTTGAAGACATTACTCATCAAGTATTAAAGCCTCGCAGTAAAGACGCCGGTAAGATCGATATGCGAGATCTCGGCGAAACCATTACCGTTGGTCAGAATGACCCGCTAATGAAACGTACTCCTGCCACCAAAGGTATTGCGGGCTTTACCGTCCAAGGTCGAATTATCCCACCCCTTCCGGGCCAAGACAGTTTGATTAAGCCGGGAAAAGGCACCCACATTTCCCCTGACGACCCTAATTTATTACTTTCTTCATCCTCTGGTCTGCCCATTATTAAAGAGCGAAGTATCGAAGTGGATGACGCCTTATGTGTTAGCAATGTCGACGTATCTACTGGGCACGTTAAATTCAAAGGTAATGTGTTTGTCTCTGGGAATATAGAACCTGGAATGATAGTGAAGGCGACCGGAAGCATTACTGTTGGTGGCTTTATTGAATCTGCAGAAGTTCAGGCTCAGGGGGATATAAAAGTCGCGAAAGGAATCATTGGTCATACGACCAAAGAGGATGAGCCCAAAAGTTGTAAGGTACTTAGCAAAGGCTCTATCACAGCAAGCTACGCACAGAATACTGAACTGCAAACCGCCAATGACATTCTACTCAACCTACATAGCATGAGTAACGACATTCGTTGTGGCAACAACCTCATTGTGATGGATACCTTTAAGAAGCATGGCACACTTAGTGGCGGTGAAGCTAAAGTCGGCGGTAAAGTGGAATGTGTTTTCTTAGGCGTTGAAGGGGATACAGCAACTAAGGTTCATGGTTTTGCTCGCTTCGAGGGATATCAAAAAAAGATAGCTCAACTGAAGGAGATTTATAAGCACGCTCAAGAACAAACCATGGACGTCATCCGTCAAGAACTCGAATTTAAGAAGCGACCAAAAGCGGAAAGAAGCGAAGAGCAAGCGTTGGAGATTGAGCAGCAACGGGAAAAAAACAATCAAGCGATAGAGAAGACTAAATTGCAGTTGGATACACTCGAAGCTGAATTTGAGACAAACCTTGCCGAGTGCACAGTAGAGGCGCACGAGAAAGTGTACACCCGTGTATCTGTTTTGTTTGGTGATGAGATGGTGACGACTAAGAGAACGCACGGCGGCAGTATTTTCTCGTTCAATCAATATGAAATTCAATGTTCTTTCAAAATGGAGAAAGAAGATATCTCATTGTAATTGAGCGACTCTGAAATTGCCCAAGACAGAATAGAGCGGTTCGAGCCGTTTTCACTCATTAGAACAAATAAGAAAGGGGGAGCTGATGCTCCCCCTTTGTTTTTGCTGATATTGATTTAGTTTGATTCTTTAAGTCACATGAGCGCTTTAACTTGCCGCTTTTACCTTTCCTTGCTTTAAGTCTGACAGAACTTGTGATTTTGGTCCGTCGGCAATAATGCTGCCTTTCTCCATCACAATCACTCTATCTACGATATCCAACATCGACGTTTTGTGGGTGATAAGAATCAAAGTCTCACTAGGTAACAGCTGGCTCAGCTGATGCTTAATGTGCATCTCTGAACGGTTATCCATAGCGCTGGTAGGTTCGTCCATCAATAATACAGGAGGGCGCCCTAGGAAGGCTCTAGCTATGGCTATCGACTGACGTTGACCTCCTGAGAGTAAACCACCACCTTCACCTACTTGGCGTTCTAAGCCTGCCGGATCTTGCTGAGTAAAAGCGGTTACACCTGCACGGTTGGCAGCATCCATGACATCACGATCGTCAACCAACGGGCGTCCCAAGGTAATGTTGTCTCTTACCGTGCCATAGAATAGGTTACTGTCCTGCGGCACACAGCCTATATTTCGTCGTACGTCGACATGGTGAAGTTGTTCCATATCGGTGTCATCAATGCGTACATGACCTTCTGTGGGCTTATACAGGCCCATAATCAGGCGTTCAAGTGTGCTTTTACCTGAACCAATTCGCCCAATAATCGCGACCTTTTCACCTGGACTAATATTAAGAGTCAGGTCTCTTATAGACGCGATTGGCGAATCAGGGTAATGGAATGTTACTTTATCAAGCGCGATATGCCCTTGAATAATCGGACGGTGGATGTATCGCTTACCTTCCTCTTGTTCACTGGGCATCGACATGACTTGTTCAATCAAGGTCATTGATGACTTCGCTTGGTTATAACGCGTAGAAAGCAATGATAACTGGACAAGAGGACCAATTGCTCTACCACTCAACATAGTAGCGGCAATCAAGCCACCCATTGTAAGAGTGCCTTCTGCCATTAGGTACACACCAAAAATAATCATTCCCACATTGGTACTTTGTTGAACAAAGCCAGCAGTATTTTGGATGCTATCGGTAATACGACGACTCTTGATATTCCAGTTCGCCATGTGCGCAACAGCTTCTTCCCAGCGGAATTGGAACTGGCTTTGAGCGCTGAATAGCTTAACGGTTTCTAGCCCCGCTAAACTCTCAATTAAGTTTGCGTACTTCTGAGAAGCAAGGCGAGAGCCTTCTTCAATGGTACGACGCAGCGGGCCTTGTATTAACAACGCATAGATGATCAGTATCACCACGCCAACGACAGGAACAAACACAAGGTTGCCAGCCATTAACCAAATTAACGCCAAGAACATAAGAGCGAATGGCAAATCGATTAATGAGCCTATTGTTGCCGAAGTAAAGAACTCACGGATTGACTCGAATTCTTGCAGGTTTTTAGCAAAAGCACCGACAGAAGCAGGCTTCGCTTCCATACGAATCCCGAGCACCTTACTGAACAACTTAGATGAAATCAGGATATCGGATTTCTTACCCGCAACGTCAATAAAGTAGCTTCGCATTAACTTTAAAAGTAAGTCAAAGAGGAAGACGACAAAAATACCACTCGCGAGTACCCATAGCGTCTCAAACGCAAGGTTTGGTACCACTTTGTCGTACACCAAACGAGTAAACATTGGAGCTGCAATAGCGAAAAGGTTGATTAGAATTGATGCGATCAGCACATCACGATAGATTTTTTTAGATTGCCAAATCGTGCTCCAAAACCAGTGACCTTCGCGCGTTTTTAAAATTTCTGGTGAGCGTTCATCATAACGGAATTGTTTCTTTACTAAGAAGTAACGGCCGATGAATTGCTCTTTCAATTCTTCGATAGGGATGACGATTGGCATCATCCCACTTTCCGTTGTGATGATTTCGGCTTCTTGCTTCTCAATATCGATACTATTAAGAACGCAAGCCTCACCTTGCTTGAGTAACAATACGGCTGGCAGAATTAAGTGAGGGATGTTTTCTAGATCGGAACGGTTTTCTTTGGCCACTAACCCCGCACGCTCGGCAGAGCGAGGGAATAGGAAAGGAGTTAGCTTTCCATCAGAGAGTGGTAGCCCATTGATCAACGCTTCGGGCGAGTTGGCTAACCCGTAATACCGACTAACGTAGATCAGTGAGTTTAATAGTGGATCTTGCATGCGATATAACCTTACAACTATTTATCAACAATGAAGCCTTGGAACACTTCTACGTAGTTATCAGACAAAATATCTAACTGAGTCTGAGTTTCAATTCGTGACGCAATAGTCGTCACACCAAGGTTATGAGCCGTTCTTGAGATAGACGTTAACGTAAATTTCTGTTTTTCGTCATCAAGGTTATGAGTAAATAGGTAATCCAGCTTCACATAGCTAGGGCGGTACTCGTTGATGTAATCGAGTGATTGGAAGTTGCGTCCATAGTTATCGACACCAAACACCGCATCAGCGTTGCGAATGGTGTTACACAATAGTGCTGTGTAGTGAGGAACATTGACGAAACAGTTTTCTGGAATTTCAAAATGCAACAGATGAGCGATTGACGCATTTTTCTCAAGAGACTTTCCGATCCAACGGATGAAGCTTGGCTGAGAAATACTGCTTGGCGAGATATTGATAGCAACGGGGCTCGTAAGCTCTTTTGCATTCAGTTTATCAATCATCTTCTCGATAACGTATTGATCGAGGATGTGGCTCATTTCAAGCTGTTCTAATGCGTATAAGTATTGGTTGGCACCGTAACGAACCCCCTCTTTCTCAATCGCAGAGAACACTTCTTGGTGATAGGTTTTGCCAAAACTATTATTTGCAGCTTGGAAGCGGAAAGTTACTAGGTCATTGATGATTGCTTCTTCGACCAACATGCGCCATTGCTGTTTACCCATTACAGCGCCATGGTCGTCAGCAGTTACGTAACCGTAAGCGAGCTCACGGTTCGCTTTCGCGCTAGACAGTGCGTTATCGACCAAAGACATGATTTCAGTACTGGTTTTACGTTTCTTACTGTACGTCACACCGAGAGCTATGTGTGGATTCGCCATACCTGTTGGATCTGAACCTAGATTTTGAATGCAGTTTACGATGCTGCTCGCGACGAGTTTCAGTTCATTTTCATCAATGTTCGGCATAATGAAGCCAAACTCATCACTAGAAATACGAGCGATAGTAATATCTGGAGATGAAATAGAAGCCTGTAGCTGTTCAGCTAATTGGTGAACTAAGGCATCGCCTTCTTGATAGCCTTTGTCATCATATTCTTCACTAATAAATTCGGCTTTTAGCACCGCCAGACCACCTAAACTCGACTCTTCTAACCACTGAGTTAGTTGAGACATGTAGTAAGCACGGTTACCTAACTGAGATACAGGATCGATATACGCGCGTTCACGAAGTCGTTGCGCTTCTTGTGCTTGGCTCTTAAATGCAAGTTCAACTTGAGTCGACATGTGGTTAATACCGTCGACGACTAAGATGAGGTCTTTTGTTTTAGGGCGAACCAGAGGCTCACCGAACTGATTTTTGGCGATTTGATCCATTTTTTTTATGATTAATGACAGCGGACGTAGCGCTCGTTGGAGTATCCATGAAATCGAGATCAAACCCAGTAAGAAAATCGCTCCAAAGAAGGTCACTAGCCGTGTAAATGCCTCCCAAAGCTGAGTATAGGCTGGGCCTGGGTGGCTCACTATCTCAACTTCAGCAAGTTGCATCCAACCACTGGTAATCACGCGGCGATCATGAATCGGTTTAAACAAATTCAGGTTGGTAAACCATTGTGGGACACCACTTGGTTTCACAGGGTATGAACGAAGAATATCATCTCCTGTGTCTAAAAAAATCAATCGTACGACAGAGTAAGAACTACCATCAAACAGTGCGTTGATAACAGACTCTACAGCCACTTGATCCTTTTCTTCGAGGTAAGGGGCGAGCGCCAGTCCAACAGTATTAATGGTATTATTTACTTCAGAGCGTTGCTGCTCTTCTAAGTAGTCACGGGTGGTATTGAATTCGATCATAAAAACTGAGGTCATCAGTAATATGAAAACCGCAACCATTCCGACCACAAGCTGTTTATATAAAGTCATTGTACCTACTCATCGTAATTGATAATGGGTTTGTTTAATTTTAGAGAGCGCTCACGCGAACGTAAGTCGTTCCATAAGCTCAATCTTGAAGATTTTCCTGATAACTTGCCGCTGCCTGCCGCCGACTTGATTAACCATAGGTTTTTACCATTGAAGCTGTATATCGGTCGTAGATCTCTGCGCTTGGAGCCGCGTTTTATTTCAGGGTTTAAGTTGTCTAAAATTAGTGGTTCTGCACTGGGTGTAGAGTAATAAGCCAACACCATATGGAATTGGTTTAACTCAAGTGCTTTTACATACACTAATCGTAATTTCTTATCTGGGACGCCGAGTTCAAGTAAAGAGAAGTATTTTGCGATAGTGAAATCTTCACAGTCACCCGCGTTACTGCCCAAAAACTCCAGCGGTGTCGCCCAGTAGTCATTCTTTCCCCAAAGTATACTGTCATCGACAAAGTACATTTGGTTGAAGAACCGATTTACCGAATCGAGTTTCTCTTTTTCACTTAACCCTGCGTACGACGTCATATTTGAGCGCCATGTCGACACTCGCTTCCCTGCTCTTTCTCCGTAGGTTACAGAGACTGCGTCGATCCACCTTTGGTCACTCTTGTTCAGTGCCCCGGAAGTAAAAGAGGTAAGGAACAGTAGCAATAACGAAAACCGAGACTTCATTGCTGCTGCTCTTGTTTTTTCACTGCACGTAGGAAGACGTTATCAAGCATTAACCGTCCTTACTCTTTTAGTGCGTTGTTTTGAGCACTCAAAATTGGCTTCAACATATATTCAAGCACGGTTCTTTTTCCGGTGATGATATCGACAGAAGCGGTCATACCAGGAATGATAGGCAGCTCTTCATTAGCCCCAAAGCTGTACTTCTCGGTACGAACACGCACGATGTAAAAACTATTGCCTTCTTCATCTTGAGTGGTGTCAGCACTGATGTGTTCTAACACACCCACTAAACCACCGTATTTAGTAAAGTCATAGGCACTGAATTTAACCACAGCGCTCAATTCTGGACGGAGGAATGCGATATCTTGTGGAGCAATTTTCGCCTCAACTAATAGGGAATCTTCAGTTGGTACAATCTCAACAATGTCCATACCCGGCTGGATAACACCGCCTACGGTATTAATACCAAGCGTTTTGACGGTTCCTGTTACTGGAGAAACTACTACAGTTCGATTAACTCTGTCTTCAAGGCCAACCGCTGATTCCGTCATTGCAGAGAGCTTATCTTGTGCTTGGTTTAGCTTCTCTTGTTGTTCTGATCGGAAGTTCAATGCAGCATCGATACGACTGAGCATCGCTTCTTTGATTGCTGAACGTAGAAGAGGGATTTTGAGTTCGCTAGAGGTCATTTCTCGGCGAGTGTCGTTAACTTGTCTTTGCAGCTTGAGCAGTTCAATTTTTGGCACCACCCCTTCATCAGCAAGAGGCTTGGTAATATCCAGCTCTTGGCGGGCAAACTTGTAACTCTGTCTTAAATTCTGAACACGCGCTTTTATTTCAACTAGGTCTTGTTGTTTCTGTCCAACCTGTTGATCAAAAACGGAAAGTTGGTTCTTCAGATTATTCAGATCTTGACGATATTCTGCTTTTTGGCGATTAACCAATTTGGGGTGAAGGTCGTAGAATAGTGGTGGGAAGGCGAGTTTACCATAATCGAGTAAGACACTTTTTTTCCACTCTTTTACTGAGAATTCTTCATTGATAACCACACTGGTCAGTGAGGCGGACAGCATGAGTACATTAGCCGTTAAGTTCGCAACTTGTTGCTCACGTTCACGAAAGTCAGAGCGGAATCGAGTGTCATCTATTAATAGTAATTGTTGCCCTTTTTGAACTCGTTGCCCTTCTTTGACTAAAATTTCTTTAACCAAACCACCTTCAAGGTTTTGCACCACCTGAATCTGAGAGGAAGGGATCACCTTGCCTTGGCCAACAGTCACTTTGTCGATTTCAGCCCAAGCAGACCAACCAATAGCAGCGACAAAAAACAGAACGATAACCCACAACATAATACGCGCACTGGTGGGCGTATTGAGGAGCAGTGCCGCTGTTTTGTCATCGACATACTCAAGTTCGGTCTCGTTCAATTTGCTGAAATTTTTCTGACTCATAACAGTCCTTGTTCGCTAAATAAAAGTGCAAGCTTTGTGAGTGTATTCTTACTTTTGATAAATGTTAAGGCTTTGCTCCTTTAAATCTTTGAATTTATATATTTTTTAACTCTTATTGTTTTTTGAAATCTGTTTTATCAAGTTGGTGTTTTCTCAGCTTGTCATAAAGCGTTTTTCGCGATACTTGTAGCTCTTGCTGTACCTCTTTTAAGCGCCCTTGATGACGATGTAGTGCCTCTATCAAGATGATTTGCTCAAAGCTATCGGTTCGTTGGCTTAATGACAGTTGTTGCTCTTCAGTCTTTAGAACGATGTGGCTCTTATCGCTTTGATCTTGATTATGATTAGGCTCTGATTCAAGCGATGCCAGCTTGGGTTTAGTCAACACTCTGAGTTCTGCATGTTGGCGAAGCTGTCGAATATTTTCACTCCAGTGAGTGGCGATCAATCGTTGAACCTCTTTTTCTGTAATCACCGGTGGGGGTAACTGATATCGACTTGCCGCACCACGAGCAAAATGTTTAAACAAAGAACCAATATCTTCTGTTCGTTGCGCTAGCGGTAGCAAATCAAATCGACGGAACTCACTTACCATTGTAGTAGGAAGTATTGTGGTTGCTAAAATGATACAAGTTGCACTGGTCTTGCATGAGTTTTCACGAAGTAGAGTGGGTTTTAGGTTTGCTAGCCACTGCCATTGGTCTTGAGTTAATGCTTCTGTTTCATGGATATAAAGTGTCCCTCCCTGATGTTTCAAGAACAGTTGCAAAACAAACTGATGGAATGTCGCTTCGTCACTGCGTGGCAAATTAAACGCAGCAACAGGGCAAAGCTCTGCAGCTTGATGGCTGTGAAGATCGTGCGTGTACTGCGCCGTAACCCTTTTGCCCGTTCCTAAATCACCGACGAACAGTAGAAGTGGGTTAGTTTTGGTATCTAGAGAGATCAGTTCTCGGCGTAATGCCTGCATTGATGGCGATTGACCAATCAACTTTGGACCTACCTGATTCTGTACCGCCAACTCTTTACGTAATAGATTATTCTCTTCAACCAGTGCCAGCTTATCTGATGCTTTTTTTACTGCGGTCAGCAGGGCATCGACCACAAACGGTTTTTCCAAAAAATCATAAGCGCCTGCTTTCATTGCGGATACGGCTGTTTGCACGTCCCCATGGCCTGTCAGTACGATGATCTGAAAATGAGGGTTTTGATTCAGCAGCTTTTGTGTCAATTGAATGCCATCCATCACTGGCATGTGAATATCGGTAATGACAATCCCAGCTTGCGTCACATCTATTCTCTTTAGTGCCTCAATGGCATTGGGGAAGCAGGCAATATCGATGCCTTCAATGAGCATGGCTTGTTCTACGGAGTCTCGAATGGCGGGTTCATCATCGACAAAATAGAGTTTAGGCAGAGGGTGCAAAAGTCGAATCCTTAACAGTATGTGAGGTTAGCTATGTGTGAAATTAGCAGTATGCAAAATTCATTTTCTAATCAACGATAACAACGGCACGTTAGCCCTTATCGTTATATAACGGGATGTTTAGCGAGAATACCATGCCTGAAGGCTCTAATCGGTTGGCGCTGATCGTGCCGTGATAAGCTTCAATAATCCGTTTCGATATTGAAAGCCCTAGCCCTAAGCCTTCCGGTTTAGTGGTAAAAAACGGGTTGAAAAGCTGTTCTAGCTTATCGTCCGGCATGCCAATTCCGTTGTCCCAAATGATCAACTGACAAGAATTATGATGCAATTGCCATTCGATGCCTATCTGTGGGCTGGCCGGTTGGTCAACGTTTTCCAAGTTTTGTTGCTCCTGCAAGATTTTCTGTTCAAGAACGTGTTGTTGAAGCGCTTGGGTCGCGTTGTGAACCAGATTCACCAGTACTTGCTCGAGTTCGGTTGGATGAATGGCAATATTAATGTGATTTGGCACCGTGCTTAGTCTTAGTGTAATGCCTTGCTTGATCATCAGCGCACTGAGAATACTGGTGGCGTTGTTGACCGCTTGGTGCAGGTTCGCGACATGATGTTCTTGTTTAGTGACCTTGCGAGTAAAGACTTTGAGTCGCGCTATGATGTCGGTAATGGTGTTGTTGAGGCCAATCATTTTCTCAAGATTGCTCTTCACTAAATCTGTCCGTTCCATTTCAAGCAGCTTTAAGCTGTTCTCGCTATAAGTTCGAAGCGCTGCAAGCGGTTGGTTGATTTCGTGGTTAATGCTGGCTGACAGCTCTCCGAGTACCGCTAATTTTGCTGTTTGGGTCAGCTCTTGTTCTGTCTGCTTCAGCTTTAACTGCGATGCTTGGTATTGAAAAATGGTTTGCTGAAGTTGTTGATTGGATTTCTTCAAATAGTGAGTACGTTTATCAACGGTTTGTTCTAGGTTTTGGTTGAGCCGGGTTAGCGCCACTTTCGCGACGTAAGTCTGTCGCCACGACCACGCGATGAGCATCACCAAGCTGTAAATCACCACGAAGATGACATCGATCTGCAGCACTTTAATAAGCTCTGCTTTGGCCTTTTTTAATGCGACAACTTGGTACTGATTGTTACTGAAGGTGGCGGGGTAAAGATTGAACGGCCCAAGTTTAAACAATCGGTTTGCCGTAAGTTCTTTTTGTACTCGATTTGGTTGAATGTTGTTGGGCTGATTAGCGTCGTTAACTTGTGGTTGATAGTTGGAAGAGCGAAAAGCTTCTATGATCGAAATTTCGCTTTGACCGTATTGGCGTTGCAGGGCGATATCGGTTTGTTGCTTCTGGCTTAACGGCAACAACGAGTGATAAAGCCACTGAGTTTGGCTCGAGAGAAAAACCACTTGGTTAGAGTCGAGTACCACAATCTCAAAATCATCGCTGGTTAGGATGTTTTCAAGGTTCTCTAGACTCACTTTAACGGTGATAACCCCAACAATGTCATTCTCTATATACAGGGGCGAAGACAAAAAGTAACCGCGTACGTTGGAGCGAGCCCCCAGTGCGACATAGTGTGTGCTGTTACCTTCAATCGCGGACGCAAAATAAGGACGAAACGAGAAGTTCTCACCCACGAAAGTACCGAGCTTCTGGTAATTACTGGAAGCGACCACAGTACCGCTCGGGTCATGAATATAGATGGTGTCAGCTTGGCTTTGATTAGACCATTCAAATAGCAATTGATTGAGCTGCGCAGCGGAAATCTTGTCTGTTTGTGGTGATGAGTCAAAATAAGAGAGCAGACGCGGGTCATGGCTGAGCAAATCAGGGATCTGTTTGAATTTATCCAGTTCAGAGTCGATTTGTAGGTTCGCTTTATTGGCCGCTTCGTTGAGCTTTTGAGTGACCACTTTTTCTTGAAATTGTACTGCCAAAAAATGAGTTGCGCTCAGCCCAATAGCCCCCAATAACAATGAGAATAAAACGAAGGGAGTCATTATGTTAAGCAGTATCTTAGTCACTAGGATCTCAGCATGTCATCGGTTTGTATAAAGATTATCAATATGATGGATAGAGTACCGAGATCTTGTTAACACAGAGCACCTTCTGTGAGACAAAACCATGGCTTAGACTTGTGTTTCAAAGGATTACAGCGCAAAATCAAAAAAAATTGAAAGGAGCAACCAAATGGAACTGACCGATATTCGTCGCGAATACGCTAAGGGTGGATTGAGACGTAAAGACTTAGCCGCAGACCCGATTGAGCAATTCAATCTATGGCTAGAGCAAGCTATTGAAGCTAAGTTGACGGACCCTACTGCCATGACAGTTGCTACGGTTGATGAAAATGGTCAGCCATTCCAGCGAATTGTTCTGCTAAAGAATGTTGATAAAGACGGCTTCGTTTTTTACACCAACTTAGGTAGCCGTAAAGCGCACCAGCTAGAGCACAATAGCAAAATCAGTTTGCATTTCCCTTGGCACCCTCTTGAGCGACAAGTTCATATTACGGGCACGGCTGAAAAACTGACAGCAATGGAAAATATGAAGTACTTCTCGTCACGACCAAAAGAGAGCCAATTGGCCGCAATTGCAAGTAAGCAAAGTAGCCGTATCTCTGCTCGTGGGATTTTAGAAGGCAAATATCTAGAGCTTAAACAGAAGTTCGCGAAAGGAGAGATTCCTGTGCCTTCTTTCTGGGGTGGCTTCCGTGTGCGTGTGGATAGCATTGAGTTTTGGCAAGGTGGAGAGCACCGCTTGCATGATCGCTTCTTGTTCTCACGCCAAGATAGCCGTTGGGATATCGACCGCCTAGCACCTTAATTTTCTTAACTGCTTAACTGCTTAACTGCTTAACTGATCCAAAAATACCGTTGATTAGACTTATCAACGGTATTTTTTTGTCTGCATCTAATCAAACCAATATCTAATCACTGTGCAGAACAACGGAGATCTGCTTTTTAAGCAGGGTTTCTGGGATCATAGAGCCTAGCCCCGAGTCCAACGCATACTCAATCAACTGGCTTTTACTGCGCGCATCAAATTTCTGTTTCAACCTGGCGACATGCCCTTCGACCGTTTTGATTGAAATGTTCAACGTAGACGCGATGTACTGTGGTTTCTTGCCGAATAGCAGCAAGAACAGCACTTCTGATTCTCGCGAAGTCAGTCGCTTTTTGAGCTTTGATATGCGTGGCTTTGATCCTGCAATGGACACTTGATTGTCTTTTTCGCAAGTTGCCTGACACACCCAATGGCCTACTTCTAAGATGGCGGTGTCGGTGAGTTCTTGACCATAAAAAATGGTGCCTTGAACTTCGCCATTCCCATCAAGCCAAGGGGTTTTAGTAAAAATATGGGCGTGCCAGCGTCCGTCTGGATAAGGGTGAATATCGAGGATTTTAAGAGTACTGCGTGTATCCATTACATGTTTGTCTTGAGCCCTGAAATCCTGCGCGCATTCGGTTGTTTGACTAGGCATATCGAAATCGGTTAAGCCCGTACAAGTTTCGTTGGGTTTTAAGCCAATTAATTGGTTGTAAGCAAGGTTGGCATACACGAAGACAGAGTCAGTATCTTTGCAACCCCAGCAACCTGGAAGTTGTTCAAATAAAGAACGATGTATGGAATCGAGGGGATCCGGCAAGGCTTTATCTCGTAAGAGGAAGTATTGCAATGATATCAGTTTCTTATATTGCTGCAATGACAATTAGAAGTCGAGTTATGCATCAAAAATGGAGTGTGATTGATAGTTGAACGGTATGCTGTTTAAGTGCGCTTTTATTGATCGATGGCTGAACAAGAAGGGTGAGAAAAAAGCTAAAAAAAAGCCAGCCTGAAGAAGGGCTGGCCAAAGACAAGATATACCTTGTCGACACGTAGAAGATTTCCAGTTTAATTTACGAGGGTCATGTAAATTAAGCTGAGGTATCAGATAGATACCCAGAGTGACTTACTACTCTATCGACGAATTTACTCCTAGGCGAGATCGAATATAAGGAGGGAATTCCCCTATAAACACTGACTCAACCGGATACTAGGAGAATCTAAGGTAAATATTTGAGGGCTTTGAGTAATACCAAGAGCTTATAGCTCTCGTAATACTCGGAATCCTAAGTAGTTAGCGGCAGTAGAAGGCGAAACGTACAGTTCAGCAAACACTTTTGCCTCTTCAGGAGAGAAGCTCCACGCGCCCCCCTTAGCGATGCCTTTTTGGGTTGCAGTCCATTCCCAAACGTTACCTACCATGTCGTAGAAACCCGTAGGCGTTGGCAAGAATGATTTAACAGGAGAAGTACTGACGTTTGACCACTGTGTACCAGACCAACCAGTATTAGCTCTACCTGAACGGAATTTGTTGCCCCACCAGAAGCTGGTATCTTGACCCGCTCTTGCCGCCGCTTCCCACTCTTGTTGTGTTGGTAGACGGTAAGTAAAGCCTGTTTTTTTAGATAACCAACGTGTGTACGCTTTCGCATCGCTTTGGCTGACGCATACAACGGGAGAGTTATCGACTTGCTTGAAACCAGGAGCTTTCCAGTCATTGTCTGACACAGTCGTGATTTCTGCATTCACGAAGGTATCACAAGTGTTCATAAGCTCTGCGTCGGTCTGGTAACCCGTATTTTTCACAAATGCTTTAAAGTCTTGAACACGAGTTGGGGTTGCCGCTAATGCAAATGGCTGTTTGATCGTGACTTGCTCAGCGTTATTTTCACCGAGTAGGTAAGTCCCAGATCCAACCACAATCATTTCTGGACTTTGAGCACCATTGCCCATTGGGTCAGCAAACTTAGTCCCCACATTCAGTGAGTTCTGCTTCGCTTGTAATACTGCTCTTAGGTTGTGATCTCGGGCTATTTTCAGCTCTTGGTGGAAAGAAAGGTAACCTTCTTTCTCAATCGTAACCATGTGCTGCCCTGTCGGTAGCATCACTTCCACCGGTGTGCTGCCATAGTTCACACCATTGATAGAAACCTTGTCATTATATTGATTTGAGCGAACCACCAAGTTAACCCAAGCAACTTCTTTCTGCTGATCATCGGCTTGCAGATCGCTCTGATCGAAACAGTTTGAGGATTGAATGCCAAGTAAGCGGCAAGGAGTGTTCTTATCTGGACGAGTTTCTAAATTCGCAGCAACCACTGCTCGGTAACGGTTATCTTCGGAGAAGCCAGATGATTTCACGCTGTGTTGTAGAACGTGAATATTCAAAGATGCAGACGCTAGGTGTTCTTTTACTATTTTTGATTCTGTCGCGTTGGATACAAGGCTATTTTGAAATTGTTTTACTGCTTTTTGAAGTGTCAAAGCCACCGTTTGGTCTGAACATTGAGCTAACGTCATGTCGCTGCTACAGCGGTTGGTAAAGCTAACAGTATGTTCTTGTGTTTGAGTGACCTCGCTTCTTAATCTCTCAGCTCTTGCTCTTAGTTTGTCTTGATTCAAATGGGCGATAGACATTTCTACAGCCGATTTTTCGGCTTTGATGGCCTCTAGTTCCATCACTAAGCTTTGAAGCTTTTGCTCTGAATCCGAAATCGTAAGCTTGTGCTCTTTTACCGATTTCCAGGCATCTTGAAAGCGGTTTTGAGCTGGTGAGATATCGAAATCTGGCTCATCAATCATGCGAGTGTAATCTTGCTCTAGGCTAGTTTTCGCCGTTGCGAGTTTTTGCTCTGATTGAGCTAATAACTTGGCTTGACGTGCCATTTGCTCTGCTTGGTTGTCGACTTGATTTTGTTTGTCCGCCATCTTCTTCTCGATAGCCGTTAAACTGGCATGTTCTTCGAAAAGAGAGCTTTCAATGTCGATGACTGATGACGTGATTGCTGGAGATGTCGCTTCAGCGAAAACAGCAGGCGTCATTAAGCATGGAGCAAGTGCAAATAATAGAGTAGGAAAACCTTGGCGCATGTTGGGCTACTTCAGTCGTAATTTAGGTTAATTGAATATTCTAACGAAAACGCCATTTCGTTTGAAGCTACTTTCTATAACTACAACAAGATGGCGAGTATTCATTCAGCTTTGTGAAATAGGCACGGCTATTTATATCAGGCTTAGCTTTATATATTTAGATTTCATTTTCTTTACTAGGAAGGAGTTTCACCCAAATAGTATCGCTGCCGTTGATAGTCACTGTGCGGTTGTATGACTCGTAACCTTCTTTTGAAATGGTTACTTGGTGACGACCGCTCGGTAGCGAAACCTCTAGGGGTGTGCTGCCGTATTTAATGCCGTTGATAGTTACTGAGTCATTGTACTGATCAGAACGTACCATCACGTTTGCCCACTGCTTGTCGCTCTTCTTTGTAACCTTAACGTCGCTGTCCGTTAAACAGTAGCGAGTTGAAACGTTCAATAAGTTACATGCTGCAATCGCTTCCGGTTTTGCTTGAAGTTGAGCTTGCATCTGCACAAAGTAAGAGTTGTTTCCAGAGAAACCGCTCTTGATTGCTTGGCTGTCTTGAACATGAATGTTCAATTGAACACCTTGTAAGTTTTGCTTCGCAAGAGTGCTTTCTGTGAGCTGTTCAAGTAATTTGCTCTTGAAGTTTTGTACTGCTTTCTGCTTCGTCAGGTGTTTACCTTGAGCAATACACTCACCCAGTGTCATTGTTGATGAACATGTGGTGGTGTAGCTCGTTTCAAGAACGGCACTTTCACGAAGTTCTGTTGCAATACGTTTAACGCGAGCTTCAACTTTTGATTCTTTCAAGTTAGCCAGCTCATTATTCAAACGAGCTTGCTTTTGCTTAATTTGAGAAAGGTAAATTTCGTTCTCATTCATCGCTTGCTGATTATCTAGCTGAGACGATTGATTCTCTTTAACCGCAGCCCAAGCATCTTGGTATCCTTTCTGAAAAGAAACCAGATCCGTTTCTGGATCGTCAAGTAAGCGACTGTATTGTTTGTCGAGTACAGATTTAGCTCGGTTACGTTTTGCCTTTAACTCTTCACCTTCACGTAACAACTTACTGTTCTGGTTTTGAAGTTGTTTTAAGGTCTCAGTTGCCGATACTTTGGTCGCTGAAATACGCTCAATATCTGAGTTTTTCTCTGTTAGCTTTGCATCGATAGCTGAAACGGGATCGACTTGATTCAGTTCTTCAGCTGATAACGATGCAGATACCCAAAGTGGGGATAGCGCAAGTAAAAGCGCTGAAATTCGAAAGTTAGTCATAGGTCCCTGCAACTTGTATATTTAAAATTGGCTCGTTAATAAAGTGTCTACTTCCTAGTTGTCAGTCACTAGTTATTAGCAATTAACACAGTACCCGTCTTTATACCGTTTTATTGCCCTCCAATCTACTCAAAAGCTAAGTTTCGCTACTTCGGATACACTTTTTACATATTTACACCGAAATAATTGAGCTATATAAGAAAATATTGTCGTTATGGTGTAGTCATTTGGTTTCCATTTGTGACTTGCTTTGACTTTTGGTGTTCAGATTTATTTGCTCTTGGAACAAGGAAGAGTGGCCTAAATATTGGAAGGTTGACTTTACAAAGCCCGTAGTTTGGGCTCACTTGATCATACTTCCGGAGACATGATCACGTGGTTATCAATAATGATCTTTCTTTGAAGAAGAAAAAACAACTCTCATGATCATTTACAAATTCATCTTCTGCAGATTTCAGAGTATTATTCTTATCATGTCGACCTAAGTACTTTGCTGTCATGCCAAAACCTTTACCCTTTCCAAACCTAGACTTGTCTCCGCTAGGGCTTACTGGCCCCCGACCCGCGGAAATCATAACTTTGCCTTCGCATATGGACTGTCACGATCATCATTATTCGCAGGTGGTGATTGGTTTAAAAGGTCAGGCTGAATTTGAAGTGAGCGGTAAAGGCAATCTTGTCGGCCCAGGTCAAGGTTGTGTGGTAACGGCGAGCTCTGATCATGCTTTCGGTGGTGTGGTTGGCCAGTCGGACATCCTAGTACTCAATATGCCAGTGCCAACGGATGATGACCCTCTGATGCTAGAGAAGATCAATCAGTTAGAATCATCGAACGTCTACTTCCAATTAGACGCGCAAATTCAAAAGCTTATCCATATGTTGGTGCAAGAAATGCAGGCCAGTCCTAATGATCTTCTACTAAGCCGAGCCTGTAATGACACGGTGATCGCGCTGATGCAAAGACACATCTCGGCTTTTGAAACCTCAATCAAAGATTCACGCTTTGATCTTGAAGCGTTGGATCGCTACATAGAACAGCATTTAGCAAATAAGATCTCCGTCGCGCAGCTTGCAGGCAGTGTGTTTCTGGGTGAAAGCCAGTTCCACATGCTATTCAAAGATCAAATGGGCATTACCCCGCATCAGTACGTGTTAGGCAAGCGTATCGACCGATCTCGTCGTTTAATCGAACAAGGTAACCTCAGCCTTGGTCAGGTCGCTGAACTGGCTGGTTTCTCCGGTCAATCTTCCTTTACTCACACCTTTTCACGCCTTCAAGGCATGTCACCATCTCAATACAAAAAGAAAATTTCTGTTAAATAGTGAAACAAAACGGCATATTATTTTAAAGTTTCATATGTGACCTTGTGTTTGTTTTGTTAATAAAGCGAGTTTTTAGCAAAAAACTCGGAGTTTTTGACAAGTAATCCTTATATACTCTAAATACACTGCAGCCATTGTAGAGATCCCGGGCTAATTCCGGGTGTGAGATTAAGGAAAACGCATGTTTACAGCTACTGATGTGTTAAAGCCAGAATTCAACGAGCAGTCGCTTGATGATCTTTGGACGCTTATCTCACCATTATATATGGTGGATGAAACCCAATGGCTAGAGCAACTTCTGCCGCTAGCTACCCCTTCTGAGTCTGAAAAGCAGCAAATCGCAGACAAAACGACATCATTGATCGAAGCTATCCGCGCGGATAAGACTTCTATCCAGATGATCGATGCATTGTTGCTTGAATACAGCTTAGATACTCAAGAGGGCATCTTGCTAATGTGTCTGGCGGAAGCCTTGATGCGTATTCCTGATTCAGCAACCGCTGATGCTCTGATTCGTGACAAATTAAGCGTTGCGGATTGGAAATCTCACCTAAAGAATTCAGACTCAGTATTTGTTAACGCATCCACTTGGGGATTAATGCTAACAGGTAAGGTGGTTGGACTTTCATCTAAAGAGCAGAGTGCAGGTCAAGCGGTTAACCGTTTAGTGAACAAGCTTTCTGAGCCGGTAATTCGCAAAGCGATGCACCAGGCAATGAAGGTGATGGGTCACCAATTTGTTCTTGGCCGCAGCATTGCTGAAGCGCAGAAGAACGGTAAGTCTATGCGTGACAAAGGTTTTACCTATTCATACGACATGCTAGGTGAAGCGGCACTGACTACAGCTGACGCAAACAAATACTTCAAAGATTACCTAATGGCGATTGAAGCCGTAGGTCGAGACAACTATGTTTCTCCACAATCGAAGGTCTCTTCAAAATCGAGCCCTGCGCCATCGGTATCTATCAAGCTTTCTGCGCTTCATCCACGTTATGAAGTGGCGAACGAAGAGCGCGTACTGACTGAACTTTGCGACACGCTAGAGCAGCTATTGCGCCGCGCAGTCGAGCTCGATGTTGCGATTACGATTGATGCGGAAGAAGCGGATCGCCTAGAGCTTTCTCTTAAATTATTCGAAAAACTGTACCGTACTGATCTTGTAAAAGGTTGGGGTAAATTTGGTCTGGTTATTCAAGCCTACTCAAAGCGTGCACTACCGGTTCTAGTATGGCTAAACCGCTTAGCGAAAGAGCAGGGTGATTTGATCCCGCTTCGTTTAGTAAAAGGTGCTTACTGGGACAGTGAAATCAAATGGTCCCAACAAGCTGGCTTTACTGATTACCCAGTTTACACACGTAAAGAAGCGACAGACGTAGCTTACCTTGCATGTGCGCGTTACTTATTGAGCCCAAGCGTTCGTGGCAATATCTTCCCACAGTTTGCGAGCCACAATGCTCATACGGTTTCTGCTATTGCCGTCATGACCGACCATAAAGACTTTGAATTCCAACGCTTACACGGCATGGGTGATTCTCTGTACAACCATGCGATGGAAGCTTATCAACAGTCGGTACGTATCTACGCACCGGTTGGCAGCCATAAAGATCTACTGCCATACCTAGTACGTCGCTTGCTAGAAAACGGCGCAAACAGCTCGTTTGTCCACCGCCTAGTTGATGCGCGTTGCCCTGTGGCAGAGCTGACTCAACACCCTGTCGATATGCTTCTGGCGTTCGATACATTGCACAACACTAAGATTCCTCTGCCTCCAGCGGTTTTCCCTGAGCGTAAGAACTCTTACGGTGTGAACATTGATATTGAAAGCGAAGCGCATCAGTTTGAAGAGCAAGTAAAAGGCTTCTTAAACAATCAATGGACTGCGGGCCCTGTGATCAACGGTGAATCTCTTGCCGAAAGCATGATCAAGGCTGATCAGAGCGTTGAGCAAGTAACCGCACCTTACGATCGTCGTATTCATGTGGGTCAGGTGGCTTTCGCTAACCTTGATCATGTTTCCGCAGCGATCACCGGTGCAGACGCAGCATTCGCTGATTGGAACGCGACTTCGGTTGAAACCAAAGCGGCTGCACTTGATAAGCTGGCTGACCTGATGGAAGACAACCTCGCTGAATTGGTGGCGATTTGTCATCAAGAAGCGGGTAAGACAATTCACGATAGTGTTGATGAAGTACGTGAAGCAGTCGACTTCTGTCGTTACTACGCTAAACAAGCTGACAACCTACAAGGTTTCGAACTAAAAGGTTTTGATGGCCAAACACGAATCGCTTCTCGACAAGGTCGTGGTGTGTTCGTTTGTATCAGCCCTTGGAACTTCCCTCTAGCCATCTTCCTTGGCCAAATTACTGCAGCACTAGTGGCGGGTAATACGGTTGTGGCTAAGCCTGCCGAGCAAACAAGCTTGATTGCTGCTCGTGCGGTTGAACTGATGAATGAAGCGGGCTTCCCTGCTGGCACCATTCAGTTACTACCGGGTCGCGGTGCTGAGATCGGCAGTGCACTAACAAGCCATGATGCGATTGCGGGCGTTGCCTTTACTGGTTCTACGCCAACGGCACAACGTATCAACGTGTCATTGGCAAGTCGTAACGCTAAGCCTGTTCCGTTTATTGCGGAAACCGGTGGTCAGAATGCGATGATCGTCGACAGTACCGCACTGCCTGAACAGGTAGTTCGTGATGTTATTCGTTCGGCATTCGCTTCAGCAGGTCAGCGCTGTTCTGCACTACGTGTGCTTTACATCCAAGAAGACATAGCAGACCGCGTGGTTGGATTGATTCACGGTGCAATGGACGAGCTGAGTGTTGGCATTCCACACCTTCATAAAACCGATGTTGGCCCTGTTATCGACCAAAACGCGAAACAGAAGCTAATGGCGCACTTAGAAAACATGACCAATACCCAGAAGAAGGTGGCTCAACTTTCTCTAGGTAGTGATTGTGAACATGGTGATTTTGTTCCACCAAGTGCTTTTGAAATTGATGACATCAGCTGCTTGAAAGAAGAACAGTTTGGCCCAGTGCTACACATTGTTCGCTTCAAAGCGAGTGAGCTAGCGCAAGTGGTAGACCAAATCAACCAAACGGGCTTTGGCTTAACCATGGGTATCCACAGCCGTAACGAGACAACTTACCGTTGGATCGAAAAACACGTTCGTGTGGGTAACTGCTACATTAACCGTGATCAAGTGGGCGCCGTTGTTGGTGTTCAACCATTTGGTGGTCAAGGTTTGTCAGGTACTGGCCCTAAAGCGGGTGGTCCTCACTACCTATACCGCTTTACTGATGTTCATTTCTCTCAATCACAAGACAAGGCATAAGGAGCATTATCATGGTTCATCAAGTGACAGGTTTTTCTGATGCTTTGCTAGCGTGGGAACAATGGAACCTTACCGACTTTGATTACAAGAGTGCTCAGGTACTTGCGCTTAAATCAGAGATCGAAAGTCAGTCTTCGCCTTTGGCGATGGTGGCGACTTATCATCTAGAGCAAGCGTCTGCGCTGCTTTCTGAACATCACCTAATGGCAGGTCCTACGGGCGAAACCAATGAGTTGTATGCCGCTGGTCGCGGTGTGGCTTTGGTGATTGTTGATGATTGCGAAGAGAAAGTGCCAGCGCTGCAAACTGCAATGGCTTTGATTACTGCTGCGCTATTGGCAGGTAACAGTGTTCAATTGTGCAGTGATGATGTGCAGTTCAATACCTTAGTTGCAGACGCAGCTAAGTCGGCGAACTTGCCAACTAACTTGGTGCAAGTTGCCTCGTATGATGCTGCTCAACAGTTGTTGTCTTGCGATGTACGTAGCGTGGGTTACGTAGGTAACTCGCAAACGGCACAAGCTATCAATTTACAGCTTGCTAAGCGTGACGGTGCAATCGTCGGTTTAGTAGCTGAAACGGATCTGGTGACAATGAATGTTGCTAATGATCCACACCTATCGCTGCGCTTCATTACCGAGCGTACGCGAACTATAAATATAACAGCCGTGGGCGGTAACGCGACCTTGCTCGAACTTGGAAGTGAAGCTCACTAACCTTCAGTAAAATTGGCTCTAAGTACTTTTGGTTTTTTCCATTGTTGGGTTTTCTCCATCTTTGGATTTAATTCATAGTGCCTTGGAGCCTCAATACCTAACTCAATGCACTCGCTTGCCTTACGGTGAGTGTCTTGCATTGAATTAGGCATGGAAGGCTTTCTACAAAATGAGGACTATCAAATGATAGAAAACAGTTTTGCAATAACGACGACGTTCATTGCGTATCTAATTATGATGCTAGCGATCGGTGTTATTGCTTACAAACGTACATCTAACTCAACAGACTACTTCCTAGGTGGTCGTTCGTTAGGCCCATGGCCTGCTGCACTTTCTGCTGGTGCATCAGACATGAGTGGTTGGTTGCTACTTGGCCTGCCTGGTTACGCTTACGCTGCTGGCTTTGAAGCATTTTGGCTTGCTGGTGGTCTACTTGTTGGTACTTGGGCAAACTGGTTAATCAGTGCAAAACGTCTACGTACTTACAGCATTACGACTGAATCACTGACGCTGCCTGAGTTCCTATCTCGTCGTTTCAATGATAATTCTAAGCTGATCCAAACAATTTCTGCTTTCTTTATCCTTTTATTCTTCCTTTTCTACACAAGTTCAGGCTTGGTAGCAGGTGGTAAATTGTTTGAAACGGTATTCGGCCTTGATTACACAACAGCGGTAATTATCGGTACAGTCTGTGTAGTTTCGTACACTCTGTTTGGTGGTTTCCTAGCGGTATCTTGGACTGACTTAGTTCAAGGCTTACTAATGTCTGCAGCGCTATTGATTGTACCAATCGCGGCAATGAACGGTGGCCTAGGTCAGCTTTCTAGCGACCTACACAACATCAACCCAGAGCTGCTAACGCTATGGAATGATGCGAAGGGTGAGCCACTGTCTGCTATTGCGATCATCTCACTAGCGGCATGGGGTTTGGGTTACTTCGGTCAACCACACATCCTTGCGCGTTTCAAAGCAACACGTAGTAATAAAGACCTGACAACAGCGCGCCGCATTGCCGTTATCTGGACTGCACTGTCTATGATTGGTGCAATGCTTGTGGGTCTTGTTGGTCTAATCTATGTGACGAACTCTGGCGCACCTAAGCTAGACGATGGCGAGAAGATCTTCATGCTTCTTGTGAACGCGATGTTCCACCCAGTAATCGCCGGCATCCTACTTGCTGCCATTCTAGCGGCAATCATGAGTACTGCGGATTCACAACTTCTTGTTTCTTCATCTGCAATGGCAGAAGACCTGTATAAGCAAGTTTTGAAGAAAGACGCAACGTCAGAAGAGATTGTTCGTGTCGGCCGTTTCGCGGTTATTCTAATTTCTCTTGTTGCTCTTGTTCTGGCGATGACACCAGACAGCTCAGTACTTGGCCTTGTATCTTACGCATGGGCTGGTTTTGGTGCTGCATTCGGTCCTGCAATCGTATTAAGCCTATACTGGTCTCGTATGAACCGTAACGGCGCTCTAGCGGGTATCGTGGTTGGTGGTGTTACGATTGTACTTTGGAAGCAGTTCACGGGCGGTTGGTTCGATGTTTACGAAATCGTACCGGGAATCATCCTATCGACGCTTTCTATCGTTATTGTGAGCCTAATGACTGGCGAGCCAGAAGACGAAGTGAAAAAGCAACACGCTGAGTTCAAGAAGAACTTAGTTGAGCTAGACTAATTTACATTGTAAAACATATGTGAATTAGCAAAGAACATTAGCTAAAAAGCAATTGTAAAAAGAAATTGAAAAATAAAAGTAATAGAGTCACTTCGGTGGCTCTATTTTTTTATCTGGGCACTACCTTTGTCTTATAGAAAATCAGTAGGATACAGGAGAAGCACGGCTGTTATGAGGTTTACAATGTAAATCGAAACCAAATGATAGAAGGAAAATAAATAGAAGAGAAAGGCTTTTCATAGCGCTTGATGTCAAAAAATAACCGATAAAATGGCTATTTTTTGAACTTGGCGCTCACTTTTGTTATTAGCTCGGTGAATTATTACACTGAATTGGACATCATGTGTCAATTATCAGTAACCACTAAAGACCTATAGGACAAAGGTATGCCTGATCTCTATTGCAAAGGATGTAAAAAAACAACACTACATAAGTCTATAATGAAACGTTGTGAATCTGAGCCTGAGACAACCTCTGGCCGTATGATGCAATGGACGTCAAAGCTATTTAGTGGAAACCTGTACTACGAAATGGAAACTCAGCACTTCTGTCGAACGTGCAACTGTCGTTGTGAAACAGGAACTACAGTTCCCCAAGTTGGTCTGGCTTAGATTGTAGTAAGTGCTTACTAACTTCGATTTAAAAACCTCCCTAATGGAGGTTTTTTTCGTTTTTTATGCCGCTTTTAGTGAAGGTTCTGCCTCGACGACATTACCATCAATCTTAACTTCCCAGCCATAGTTTGAGTATTCACTTGCGAGTGCTTGGGCAACATCTTTTGATACCGTTACGTGTGTCCATGAACCGATTCCGTAAGGTTTATATGCGAGTTCTTGCGTTTTCATAATAGAGTCATCCTTTCTCTTTGAGAATTCTATTATTCACTTTGGCCTATATCCTTTCTTTCGTTTCTGGCTCAACTTATTTGTTAATCGGGTCATTTCTATAATAATTTGTTAATAACTGGAGTTTGATTTATAAGGGTTGTTATCGCTCCGTTCGGTTTTATATTTAACGTGAATAGGAATGGTCTATTTAGTTTTCTAAATGTGTGAGCAAGGTTTTCTTCGATTGCTCTTAGTATGGAATATACTGAGCGCAATCTAGAATGTTTAAGGAATATTATGTCTCAGCATCAACTCGATCGTATCGATAAAGAGATACTAAGAATTCTGCATATGAAAGGCCGTTTGCCCGTTGTTGAACTAGCGAAACAGGTCAACCTAACAACTTCACCTTGCTCTGATAGGTTGAAGCGATTGGAAAAAGTGGGCTACATCACTGGTTATCATGCTGAGCTTTGTTCAGAAAAGTTGGGGCTCGATGTCCAAGTGTTTATCCATATTCGCCTCGATCAAACCAGTTTTTCAATTTTTGATAAATTTGCCCAAGCGGTTGAAACGATGCCTGAAGTCGAAGAGTGCTATTCGCTGTCGGGGGATTTTGACACCATGATCAAGGTTCGAGTAAAAGACATGAAGGCGTACCAAGCGTTTATGGCAACGAAATTGGGTACCCTGCCAGGTGTGATTCAGACACGCAGCGAAGTGGTGATTGAAGAACACAAGAAGGGCTTTGGTGTTAACCCTGAGTTGTTGGCCACCATAAAATAGTGACCGGCTTTGCCTTACCAAGGTTATTTAGATATAAAAAATGGAAGCCAATAAGCTTCCATTTTTGTTGAACGTCAGATAAAGAGCAATCGGATAAACTTCTCCGCCTTACAGCGTAATTGCGGCAGAGATTAAACCAATCACACCGCCGAATACCCCACCCCAAACGACCAACCAACCAAGGTGTTTCTTGATCATGGTCTGAACCATCTCTTTAACCAGTTTTGGTGTCAGTTCATTCAAGCGCTGATCGATGATCGCTTCAATGTTCTCTTTGATTTCATCCATCATCGCAGGTGATTCAAGTTCATCCTTGATGGCATTTTTTACCGAATCACTCTTGCTGATTTCAATCACAGACTCTTGCATCTTCTCAACAAATGGCGCCTTCATTGGCTGTAGTGCTTCTGTGCCACCAACCATCGCCAACATGCCACCAAACTGTGAGTTTTCGATAACATGAACCAGTGAATCGAATGCTGGGTTAAAGTCGATCTTTTTAATTACGGGCTCTAGATTGAGCGATTTTCCGGTCATCTCACTGCTAAGGAAGCGGTCGATGTTACTTTCAGTAAAGAACTGTTCCATCATTAGTTGCTTGATTGCAGCCTTGAACTCTTCAAAGCGTGCTGGAATAACACCAGAACCGTATAAGCCGGGTACTTTTTCGAACAACATGTGAATCGCAAGCCAGTTGGTGATAGCACCAGAAAAGGCGAATAGGCCTGCATAAAGCAAGTATTGGTTTGCTGTCGCATAGCCGCCAGCAAGCAGTGCTAACGCAATAACGTTAGTTAAGACACTTTTGTTCATGGTTGATCTCTAGAAAGAATACTGCGCGCATTTTAAGAAAAAAACGCCAAGAAAAAAACAAAAGGATCGATGAAGTTTAAGAACCAATGAAAACAGACGAGAAAGGGCGAAGAATAACAGACATAAAAAAGGCTAGCCTCCCCCCGAAGTCTAGCCTTATTCCAGAACGCGCAAGCGAAGCGTCATTGCTGTTAATGTCATTATATGATTACGACATAACATTCTGCCATGTGTAATTTACCGCCAATTAACATTTTGGTGTGAATTACGCCGCACTTTTAAAATGGAATATAAATTAAGCGCTCGTTGTCTGTTCAAGATCATCACCAATAAAGCCACCAGTCTGGTGATTCCACAATTGAGCATAGATGCCATTTTGTGTAATCAGCTCTTGGTGCGTGCCTTCTTCGACGATATTACCTTGGTCGAGTACGATCAAACGGTCCATTGCTGCAATCGTCGATAGACGGTGTGCAATCGCTATAACCGTTTTGCCTTCCATTAGTTCAATCAAGCTCTCTTGTATCGCAGCTTCAACCTCTGAATCGAGAGCTGATGTTGCTTCATCTAGAACCAACAGCGGAGCATTCTTCAGAAGTACACGTGAGATAGCGACACGTTGACGCTGACCACCAGAAAGCTTGACGCCACGTTCACCCACTTGAGCATCGTAACCAACGTTGCCAAACGGGTCGGTTAGCGTTTCGATAAACTCATGAGCGTGCGCCTGTTTAGTCGCCGCGTATACCTCTTCGTCTGATGCCTCTGGTCGACCGTAAAGAATGTTGTCTTTGATCGAACGGTGCAGCAGTGAGGTATCTTGAGTCACCATACCTATGTTGCTACGCAGAGAATCTTGAGTAACGCTCGAGATCTCTTGGTCATCAATCAGGATGCGACCACTTTCTACATCGTGGAAACGCAGCAGTAAGTTAACTAGGGTCGATTTACCTGCACCTGAACGGCCAACCAAGCCGACTTTTTCACCCGGTTTGATGTTGAGGTTTAGGTTGTTAATCACACCCTTATTCTCACCGTAGTTAAAGCTCACGTTGTCGAAGTTGATACCGCCTTGTGGAACGTCCAAAGGTTTCGCATCTTTTTTGTCTTCGATAGCAATGGGCTTAGACAGTGTTTTAATACCATCAATCACGGTACCTAGGTTTTCAAACAGACCACCTATTTCCCACATGATCCATTTCGACATGCCGTTAATACGCAGAGCTAAGCTGACCGCAATCGCAATTGCACCTACGGTGATCGCGTTATCTAGCCATAGGTAGATAGAGATACCCGCAATGCTGAACACCAACAAGTAGTTAGCGAATTCAACGCAGATGTTGAAGCCAGTAACCAAGCGCATTTGGCGATGGACTGTGTCTAGGAAGCCTTCCATCCCTTCTTCTGCGTACTCGGTTTCTCTTTTACTATGAGAGAAAAGTTTGACCGTAGCGATGTTGGTGTAGCTATCCACAATGCGACCCGTCATCAACGAGCGAGCATCCGCTTGTTCTGAAGACACGTCTTTCAGCTTTGGTACGAAGTGCAGTTGAATGCCAACGTAAATGAACAACCAAATCAACATTGGAGCCATTAAGCGCCAATCCGATTCAGCGAGCATGAACAGCATCGCTGTAAAGTAAACCGTCACGTAAACAAACACATCGACCATTTTGGTCACGGTTTCACGTACCGCGAGCGAGGTTTGCATCACTTTGGTGGCAACACGCCCGGCAAAGTCATCTTGATAGAACGACAAACTTTGCTTCAAAAGGTAGCGGTGAGCTAACCAACGAATCGACATTGGATAGTTGCCTAGCAAAGTTTGGTGAAGCAATAGCGAATAAACACTGATCAAGATTGGCATCACGACCAACAGCAGAACGCCGAGCCCCATCAGTGTCGACTCGTTGTCTGCTAAGAAAGTGTCCGGGTTGCTGGTTGATAGCCAGTCAACCAGTTGACCCATGTAACCGAACAGCGCAACTTCGATGATCGCGATGGTCATGCTCATCAATCCGAGCAAGATCAACGGCTTTTCAAAACCTCGTGTGTAATGGCGGCAGAATGCCAGTATTCCAGTAGGAGGTTGTATCGGCTCTCCCTTTGGAAAGGCTTCAGTAAAGCCTTCAAATTTCTTGTACATAGTTTTCCCTTTATAAGCTACTGCATCTTTGATGCTAGAGCATCGTGATGTGCAGCTTTGTTTTTATAGTCTTGATTTGAATTTTTCAGTTTTAGTTTGAAATTATATAAGTGCCAACGCGTTCTTATAAGTATTAAGCCATTCGATAGATTTTTGTTTAGTTCTTATGTAAGTACTTGGTTTAAGCGACACAGAACACTTCCAAAGAGTGTCTTTCATGAAGCTAATTTTAGATTGAATTAGACAGGAAAAGTTAAGCTTATTTCAAACGTAATTGATGGTTATGCAACGGTGATAATCCTAACGTTAAATGGATTAAATTGTAATCAAAACTCGTGTGGAGTTGAAAAATGAAATGAGAATATTTATCCAGTAAATTCTTTAACGAATATGCATACAGTTGGTTCTTTCTGATGTGCTGTTATCTTGCAGTAAAAATTACCGACTAATCTAAAATCCGCAGTAATTACTTGGGATAAATATTCAAATCATTGTGATTTTCAGTGAATTTTGTCGTAACAAGTTGTTTACAATTCTGAGGTAAATAAAAGATAGGGACGGTTAAAATGTTAAACCTACACAAAAAATCACTGCATATTACTAATGTTCAAAACGCAAATTGCGTTGTTATGGTGCCGCCAAAAGAATTTAAATTTAACGAAGAAACAGCCCGTGATAACGAGTTTCAGCACAGAGTCGATCTGACTGAAGCTGAGGTAAAGTTAGAAACGATGGCCGAGTTTAAGGCTATGGTGGTTTCGCTACGTAAAGAAGGTGTGCAAGTTGTAGAGTTTGATTATCCGGAACTGGGTGTTGAAACCCCTGACGCAGTGTTCCCAAACAACTGGTTCAGTACTTGTAGTGATGGAAGCCTATTCACTTTCCCTATGGCGTGTGAAAACCGTCAAAATGAAGTTAAGCCGAATGCACTTATTGAAGCGTTGGAAGCGTCTGGTCGCATTGTTAATCACAGTGAGTCTATGGAGTCGTACGTTGCTCAAGGTTCTTATCTAGAGAGCACTGGCGTGATGGTGATCGACCATATCAACAAGACCATTTATGCTGCGCTTTCACAACGTTGTGACCGCGAAGTATTGGAAGATTACGCGAAGCGCATTGGCTATTCTCGCGTGGTCTCGTTCCAAACGGCATTACCGTCTGGTCAACCGATTTACCATACCAATGTGATGATGGCGATTGGTGATAACTTCTGCGTGATCTGTGATGAAGTGATCCCAGAGTTTGAGCGCCGCTTTGTTGTGAAGTCTCTTGCCAAAGACAAGCAAGTTATCTCTATCTCAATCGATCAGATGAATCGTTTTTGTGGCAACATCCTTCAGCTTGAAACTGTGAATGGCGACAAGGTGATCGCGATGTCTCAATCGGCTTACGATGCGTTTTCTCCAGCTCAGTTAGCTCAGCTTTCGACACACGGTAAGCTCCTACCATTTAACGTGAAAACGATCGAAGACATCGGCGGTGGTTCGGTGCGATGCATGTTGGGCGAGGTGTTCTTACCAACCCGAGTGAATTGTCTGTAGCAAGTATAGAAAGTATAGCAAGCGCTCATTTCCAGTAATGGATCTTCGAATACCACTCTTATCGCAGAGTGGTATTTTTGTTTTTATCTATCACAAATAAGAGCTCGATACAGGAGTCAACGCGCAAAAGTTAACGAAAAACAGCTACTGAACAAAGCTATGAAGCGTCCTTAAAAGCTCTGTGTTCAATGAACTGAGCCGACAGTGTTACGACTTCCTTGGAGTAGACAAGCGCAGTGTGGTTGAGTTTGAGGGCGTAAGTATCAGTGGCTCCTCTCAGGTTGGCGTCTTCGAGAGTGACCGTACCATCCCCTGGGTTTCTTCCCAGAACAATCCGTCCTACTCCGGCGTCGTAGGTACCCGTAATTACGCCTATCGGCACATCAATATCGTAGTCACCCAAGCCATCGCTTAAAATCATTTTGCTCGAACCAAATATAAATCCAAGCCCATGATTAGACAGTGTTTTGGCGATGGTTGCCCCATTGTGCGGAGTGCCTGCTGTAATAATGCAGGTGTCGGCGAAGTGTGGTTGGTAGAATTTAAAGTAATGACGAATCAGCAAGCCGCCCAGTGAGTGACCGAAAAAATAGACCTCATCATACTCATTAAAACGAGCATTCACGAAACGATTGAGACGTTTGGCTGCAGAAGGGAAACGCAGCGAGTTGTAGGCAAACTTGTGCGTTGTAAAGCCGCGTTTTTTGAAGTTTCTATCCAGATATTGCATGATCAACGCAGGCATATATAGACCATGAATTAAAACTATATGTTTGTTTTTATTATTCATTTTTGTCCTCCGTCTGATGATGCCCCCAGTATATTTAATCGCAAATCTAAACTCAATAAAACTTGCGGCTAATGGGACACAATAGACAGAGCGCTCGTTATAGATAAAGAGTGGTTACTCCGATCTCACTCCTCCATACACATCAATGGTTAGTCCACCTTGTTTGGCATAGGTATTCGGTGTTAGGCCTGTTACCTTATTGAAGCTTCACTTTTTGCTTCAGGTTCAACCAAAACCTTTATCACGCCTTTTTGTAAAATCAGGTTGTTGGGGTAGGTGATAATGTTACCCGAACTGTGTCGAAGAATAACGTGGAACATGGTGATATCGATGATCACACCGCTGATGTCTTCGTCTTTCTCCGCGACTCTTACTCTGTCGCCAATGCGATAAGGGAAGACAAAAAATATAAGTACGCTGGCTGTGAGGTTACTTAGAATGGACCATTGCGCGAATAAAGCGACACCCAGCACCGCAAATATGGATGATAAGAACAGCGAAATATCACCAAAACCCAAGTTAAGAACAATCGTAAACACAGCGATGAAGAGTAGAAACAGAACGATATTGAAACACTTAATCACGAACTGCTTTCGCTTCAATTCGACGCGCTTATTTTCCGCTAATGTTTCTATCCAGTTTTTCCCCAAGCGTTTTATCACCCAATAAACAGTGATAAGAAGTAAACCTAAACCCACTTGTTTAAGCCACATATTGGATTGCAAAAACTCAACCATTAAATAAACCTCAATTTTTTCAAAATAATGACCTCTGCCGCTATGACCACGAGCAGCCCAACGCAAAATAGTGGGAATGCTATTGGGTTATCTGTTCCGGGTATTCCTGCAATATTGACACCCAGCAAACCGGTGAAAAACCCAGCAGGGAGGAAAATACCCGCAATGATAGAAAATAGGTACGTATTTCTATTCATTTTTTCAGCTTGTTGCTGACTTAGGCTCGCTAAAAATACATTAATTTGTTCGATGTAAAACTCAACAGACTCATTAATTCTCAGGATGGTATCAAGGCTGTTCTTTATATGACTGTTGTGCTTACTCAATGGTGCAGGCAGGTCACTCATTAAGTCCTCAAAAACGTACTTCTGTGGCTTCAAATAGCGCCTTAGTCTAAGTAGCCTTGAATGCAGAGCGTTAATGGATCTTATGTCGATATTGGATTTAGATTCTAACTCGTCAATCAAGAGTTCGACGGGTACTAGGAAGGTTGAAATACTGTGGTTGATTCCACGTATCATGCCCAGTAATACATCAGGTAATGATGTCGGGCCTTGGTTTTGTTTGAGATCAGATATCAGATTACTGACCGCTTTTGAAGGAACTTTGCGTGTCGATATTAAAGTGCCTTTGTACCATAAGATGCGTAGGCTAAGCATGTCGTCAGGGTTAGCACCTTCGTTTAGATTAATCCCTCGCAGAATCATCAAAAAACAGTCGTGGCCAAACTGTTCGAACCGAGGACGGGTGTCATCGGTGAGTAATGAATCGATGATGGCATTTGGAACCGTATTACTGTGGAGCCATTCTCTCAAACCGTCAGCATCTCTTTGGCAGTGATACCAAGTTGATTGCTCGAATGAGGCTGGGCTGGTGGTGTGTTCATGTGCCACACCCTCAGAAAATTGCCAGCTTGAAATTATGAAAGCGTCCATTCATTTGTCCTTAATGATATGACGTAAACATTGATATTGCGGCGCCATTCAGGTGCCGTATTGAACTGAGCTTAATCGTGGTAAGTTCAATGAGCGATGTGAGTGAGATAAAGTCTAATAAGACTAGTTGGTCTTTGGAGCACGACGGACTCTTCCATTATTGTGTCTATTAAATGTAGCTCATTGTTTCATCGTTATAAATTAGCACTCTGGCTCCATGTTAGCGACGAAAAAAAAAGAAAAGACCGAGGTCTTTTCTTTTTAGGAGAAGTTGAGGATAGCTTGTTCAGGCAACTCGAGTTTTCCGATGGTTTACATAAGCAAAAGCACTACCGACACGCAGAAAAAATGTCTTGGTTCTCTCGATATTCTTTGGTTTGTACATCCATCAAGCCAAGTAAGGAGTCGAACAGATTATCTTGGGAGAAGCTCTGTTCTTTGCCTGCCTTTCTTAAGCAGGTCTGGTCTATCCCTTTCTGCTCGGCGAAACCATCAGACATCCACATTATCATAGGCACATGGGTTTGCTCTTTCGGTGCCAATGAATAAGGCATGCCGTGTAAGTAGACGCCATTTTCTCCCAATGATTCTCCGTGATCGGAAATGTACATCAGCGCGACATTGTACTTATCTGTGAGCTTCTCTAGCTTTTGAATAGCCTGTGAGAGAAAGAAATCCGTGTACAAGATGGTGTTGTCGTAGGTGTTGACTACTTGCTCTTTGGTGCAGTTTTCGATATCAGAACGTGGGCAGTCTGGCACAAACTTCTTATGATCTTCTGGGTATCGCTTAAAGTAAGTTGGGCCGTGAGATCCTGAGATATGATAGAAAATGATGCTATCTTGTTTAAGATCTTGAGTATCTTGTTCGAAGTTCTCTAGCATGGCTGTGTCATAGCACACATCGTTATTACACAGCGGGTCGCTGTCTTTGGCGACGAGAGTCATCTCTTTGATTCGATGTGCGACCGCCTTGTCTCCACCATCGTGCTCTCGCCAGATAGAGTGAATGCCCGCGCGGTTCATAATGTCGACCACGTTATCTTGGTTGTAGGCTTTGTCGCGATCGTAGTTGCTTCGGTTCATGTTAGAAAACATACACGGCACAGAAACCGCAGTGGCGGTTCCGCATGACTGAACATCAGAGAAAAAGATCGGATTATAGGGTTTGGTATGAGCATTGGTTTCTTTCTCATAGCCATAATATTGGTAGTTATATACACGTGCTGTTTCACCAAGAACAAACACCAATAAGGTTGGTTTTTCAGCTTGTTTAGCTTCTGGTTTTAGCTGCGCATCTAAGCCGATTTCTTGGTAAGGAATCGGTTCTTTGATGTAAGTATTGTTGATGTATTTTGCGGTTGAAGCGACGTATTCGGTCGGAATGATCATCTTTTTAAGATGAGAGTTATTACGACCAATCGACACATAATCTTTGTAAAACAGTCCAGCAATAATCGCTATGACAATCAACGAAGAGAGCAATCCAATCGCCTTCCAAATAGCAAAATCTTTCCAAGATTCTTTTTCAAGATCCGTAAATAAAAGCAGCAGTGACGGGACTCCTCCCATCAGAACAAACCATAAAATAGAATAGCTGCTTAGGTAGCTAGCAGCCTCTCCGCTGTTGGTTTCGAAGACGTTTTCTATCATTCCATAGTCTACAAAAATGCCGTAGTTGAACATGCTGTAGCTGACTAAAGAGGAAGTAAGTAGTAACAAGATAAAAAAAGCTTTGGCGAATATCGGCTAGTTGAATACTTGAAAGATAAAGTTGAATGCGGCGAGAAAGAAAAATGGGATCGAGATGATAAACCCAATGCTTTCGGCTTGTGAGGCACTAAGAATATTGAACAGTTCGCGTGAGATAGGCAAGTTAATGACAAGCAGGTAATACACTGCCAAAACGAAAGGGAGTTTGTTTATCGACATGTTTAAGCGTGGTAGATTCATAGGTCTTGTCTTCCTGTGTCACTTATCCCTTTATTTTAGTCTCGCTACCAAGAAAGCTCTAATATCAATGCATAAAGCTCAAATAGAAGGCGCTGAGCGATAAACTGGCTAAAGTGAAATGACGCTAAGGTGTGTAGATACAAAAAATTCACTTTACTGAGTGACCTTCATGACAAGGTGGAACAGCAAAGTGAATTAGTATGTTCAGCTTATTCTATGTGGTTCAATCACATTAGAAGTTGTATGAACCACCGAAGCTAATGCTGTTGAAGGCAAGCGTGTGGTCACCAGCTGATATCTGAGAGTTCTTAAATTGGACCGTGTCGTCTACGCTTACTGCATCCGCTTGCGAGATTAAGCGTAGCGTTAGGTGTTCGATTGGCGTGTATTCAACACCTACACCAAAGTGGAAACCCGTACCGCTGTCATCAGCGTAACCAGCACTCTTATTTGCGTTTAGGTCAACAGAGCTTAAACCAGCCAATACGAATGGGCGGATTGTGTTGTCGAATGTGTAACCAAGATTTGCTGACAAAGAAACAGACGTCGGAGACAGCTTTTCAGCGCTATTTTTGTAGTTTGCGTAATCTGTGTAGCCAAGTTCAACACCTACGATACGGTTGAATTGGTAGCCGCCGTATAGGTTGTAGCCCATGCCATCTGAATCTAAGCTACCGTGACCGTCTGTGTCAGAATCTTGGTAGACACTAAGTCCACCACCTACATACGCGCCACCATCTGTGCTTGCTGCAAAAGTTGGAAGTGAAACTAAACCGATTAAGCCGAGTGCTAATACTGATTTTTTCATGATAATACCTTGTTTACTCATCCTGTGATGTAAGTCACGGTATCGCTGACGAATGATTTATAAAACCCTCACAAATGAAACCTATTTTTTCATTGATAAAGTGACTATCTGTAGCCCTTGATTTATCAAGAGGTAAGGTCATATTTGTTGGTTATATTCTTTATAAATAAAATTCACATATTGACAAAAGGTTAAATTTGCTAAATAAAACGATGTTTTTTAAGGTTGGAGTGATGTCAGGTTTGTCTAACTAATTGAAAAATAAAGCATAATAAACATTGTGTTTGTTCTATTGTAGTATTTATTTCGGTGTTTGTTGAAAGCAAAGCAGTACGCTGATTCTAATCATGACAAGGAGAGTTGGATGTTAAACCGAGCAAACACAGGTTTGGTGGTTGTGGACTTGGATGAGGCTTTGAGTGGGATGAGATATTGCATGTTTGCATTTTAGGAGGAATAAACGGGGAGATGTTAGCACCAGCCCCCGTATTTACAGTCAATATGATGGTATTCTATGCTCAGTCCTTGAGCACCAGCGAAAGTATTGAATGTCAGGTAGAAGCTTCCAAGACCAAACTTTTGGTGTCGTCAGTTGGTTCGTGGACAAATAACGACGAGTTAAGCTTTGCAGTAAACGCGTGCTTCTCGTGGTGTATAAATACCAAAAGTCACGGCTGCTAGTAAACCATTCACGAATGTCTCTTGAACTTCAACTTTGGCAACGTTGTCGATACCGTTACATACTTTAGCTGCATCAATTTGCTTTTTCTGCGCTAGACCGTTGATGAAAAAGTGGTGTGACTTTTCAGTTGTTGGTGCTGTTGCTTCGCTCTCTTGAGGGGCCATTACGAAAGTTTGTTGAGCGCAACCTGTTGCTACTAGCGATAGTGCCGCGATGATCATTAATTTTTTCATGTGTTTCTCCAGAGATAAAATTCAGCTCACGTTAGTAAGGGTGAACGAGTGTTGTTGGTTTTGAAGGGGGATATCTAGCCCCCTTCGGTTGATGTTGAACATTATTCCAGAGATGATTGGTCGTTACTGTATGGGTTTGTCAGTCGAATCGTTACACAGTGGAAAGGCTATAGTGAATACGGCGCCCTTTAAAGTGTTGCTTTGTGCAACTTGCACTGTTGCACCGTGTTGAACACAGATCTTCTTGACGATAGAAAGCCCTAGACCATGGCCACTCTTGGCTTTGTTACGCGCTTTATCTCCAACATAAAAAGGTTCGAATAGGCGAGAACGGTGCTCTTTTGCTACGCCGTCACCGTCGTCATGCACGGCGATTTGTAGCATATCGTGGTGCACGCTTGCTTCTATCGAAATTTGTGAGCGTGCGAATTTCATCGCGTTACGTACTAGGTTATCTAACGCGCGATTGAGCAGCGTATCATCCGCTAATATCAAATTAGGTTGTTCTGGTAGTGATAGATCAATACTAAACTCAGTCTCTTTGTTCCAACGGCTCATTGCGTGATCGAGAAAGTCTCTTATCTCTAATGGCTGTAGTAAGTTATCTAGATCACAACTGTCGAGTTTTGCGTAATATAGTAGCTCATCGACCATTTTTTCCATCTCTTCTGTGTCTTCAACAATGCTCTCGATAGTATCTTGCTGTTCTTTGTTGAGTAGCGTGTCTTTGAGCATTTCAGCCTGCCATTGAATTCTGAATATTGGAGTTCGCAGTTCATGAGCTACCGCATTGGTAAGTGAACGATTACTCTCGATTAAGCTATGGATTCGGTCGGCCATCAGATTAAAGGATTTATTCAGAGTTCCAATTGCACTGCCGCCTGATGTTTCAGCTCGCGAAGAGAGGTCGCCTTCAGAGAAGCGTAATGTGGCATTTTCAAGCTTCTTAACTCTGCGGAAAATAATCAACAGATGACCCAGGCCATATACGATGAAGCTCGCGATAAAGAATACCCAAATGAGGTCATCTTCGAGCTCTATTTTTTGTCGAACGAGCGTGTCGTCGTTGGGCAGGTAATGATAGATGTTTTTACTGTTAGCTAAGCGAAACCATAACTCCCGATAGTCGTCGTGAAAAATAAATACGTTGGGGTTAGCAGTAAAGAACTCAGAAACTGGAGTCGGTACTTCATCATTCGATTTGAATGTGACGAGGGTATAGCGGGAGGTGTCAACAAACTGATTTATGGCTTGATGAGCGGCTTCGAGGCCCTGATTATTCGCTATGTTTTCTAGGAGCTGTTGGTGGGCCGTTGCTTCGTAATCTTGCAATATATATTCATAGTCGGTATTGAGCTGATAGACACAAATTTCGTAGGCGAGAAGACCAACAATAAAGCAAGTTAACAGCCCTAGTAGGGACTCCAAATAGATACGTCGCATAATCGCTCTCTTTCATTGCGCCCGTACTGAGCGCGGTTAATGCCAGGCGGTCGAAACAAATAAGTAACCTTTTCCGCGAATGGTTTGAATTTTCTCTGCTGGTGCTTTGTCGTCACCAAGTATTTTTCGCAAACGTACTACTTTGTTGTCAATCGTCCGGTCGATCCCGTCGTACTCGATCCCACGCAGCGTTTGAGTTAAATAATCACGTGACAGTGGAGTATCAGGGTTGGATGCTAACAGCCAAAGTAGGTCAAATTCACTGTCTGTCAGTGATAAAACTACATCTGAAAGCTCGCACTTTTTATAGGTGTTTTTCAGCGTAAGTTGACCAAACTGAAGGCTACTTGAATCATCAACCAGAGGTGTATTGGTTTCTTGACGGCGTAATAGCGAGCGGACCCTTGCCAGTAGAACTCTTGGTTTGATTGGCTTGGTGACATAGTCATCAGCACCTGTCTCTAAACCTGCAACGTGATCAAAATCATCATCGCTGGCGGTGAGCATTAAAATTTTACCCTTAAAAAGCGTACGAGTCTGTCGGCAAATTGTCAGCCCATCGGTTACAGGAAGCATTAAATCCAACAACACGATATCAGGTTGATCGTCAAGGATGGTTTGCACAGCATCACTGCCATCGTCTAACGCGGTGACCTCAAAGTCTTGTGCTACAAAGTAATCCTTTAGCATTTGCTGAAGTTTTAAATCGTCTTCAACGATGATCATTTTAGGTTTTGTCATTCCGTTATCAGCCTTGTTGTGCGTTTAATTTATTGAAATTACGTGAGTGCGTTTAATTTTGGCAGCTCCTACTGTTGCATATTCATCACAAATGCGTCACGAAGAAATTCCTGATGTGAATGATTAAACACTTTCCATGCTAGTTCAATGTCGATTTGTAATTTTTGCAGGGTTTTTCAGCAGGTTAAAAGTGGTGTTTTAGTCTGTTGGCGAAGAAGGCCGGAAATGAGAGCTCTTAATGTCGAGTTTTTAGTTTAATAACAGAAGAGGCAGCCATGAAGCATCTTTTTAAAGAGGTTTCATGGCTGGTTGGAACTTAATTGGATTTTAAGTCAAAAATTAAGGCCTACGGTTTGAACCTAAGCATGCGTATTTATGAGTTCCGAGTTATGATTTTTGGCAAACAGAACAAAATCGTCTAGTGGCATTGGTTTTGCGAAATAGAAGCCTTGTACTTCGTGACACCCTGCGTGGCCTAAAAATTCAAGTTGCTCTTTTTCTTCAATGCCTTCAGCAAGTACATTGAGTGAGAGTTCGGTTGCTAGCTTACAAATCATGCTCAAGATAGCTTGGTCATCGGTGTTGTTAAGTAAGTCCTTTACAAACTCTCGATCTATTTTCAGTCGATCTATAGGGAGTAGCTTCAAATAGCTAAGAGATGAATAACCAGTACCGAAATCATCTAACGCTATTTCAATGTTTAACTTCTTTAAATCATTCAATACAGCCACGACCTTCGACACATCACCCAACATGGCACTTTCTGTTACTTCTAATTCCAATAAACTCGGAGAAAGGCCTGTCTTTTCTAAGGTTAGTTGTGTCAGATCTAAAATGTTCTGTTCGGAAAACTGAATACTCGAAATATTAACGGCAACCTTTACACCAGCAAGCGCTTTATGATTCTGCCACTGTTGGCAATCAGTGGTAGCTTGTTCGAAAACATGAGCACCCATTGGAATGATTAAATGGGATTGCTCTGCCAGTTCTATAAAAAGGTCAGGCCTTACGAGGTCTCCATTTGGCTTTTTCCAACGCATGAGCGCTTCGGCACCAATGATACGATTGGTCTTTAAGCAAAATTGAGGTTGGTAATAAGGAATAAATTCTCTGTTTTCAATCGCATTGTTTATCTCTTTGATTAACGTTATACGTCGCAACGCAGCATTTGACAGTTCAGGTTTATGCTTAACCGTAATGTCATCGCCTTTTTCCTTGGATACATATAGAGCGATGTTCGCTTGAATGAGCATTTCAGAACTGCTTTGTGCGCCATTTGAACTGCAGGTTGCACCAAGGTTAGCCACTAGTTTTATCTTGTTCTCATCAATGATAATTTCATTTGAAACCACATCAATCAACATAGCAAAAAAAGCATCCGAACCTTGATCGCCATTGTGTTCTTTCGCAGGCACTGCGATACAGAACTTATTTTCATCCAATCGAGCTAGGTTAAAATCAACCATGGTTGTGCATGCGGATAAGCGGTTGGCTAGATGAAGCAAGATTGTGTCCCCGGCTTTATAGCCGAGTGTATTGTTGATATCTCTAAAACGTTTAATATCAATGATTAACACGGTGATGCGTTCATTTTTTTCTCTGTGTTTATTGAGCAACTCATCAAGCGATCGCAAAAACCCAAGACGGTTCGGCAACTTAGTGAGCGAATCATAGTAAGCCAGTGTTTCGATTTCTTTTGTTAATGCTCTACGTTGCTGCTCTTTATCATAAAGGCTAGAAAAAGCACTTTGTAGTTCCGTTATCTCGTAATATTTTGCTGGTGGTAAAGATGCACTTTCTTCTTTACCTTGTGCCAATAAACTAAGAGAGCGAGTGATGTTTTTTAATGGAGTCGATACTCGACGAGCGATGGCAAAGTTAATAAACATCACCGTCATAAAGCTGATTATGCTAATAGACATCAAAGATTGATTGATCATCTTTCCATATTTTAGCCATTCATCTACAACTGTATTTACCTCGAGAATCCCTCGTACATCGTTGAGTTCCCAATCGTGTTTAGGAGAGTCGGGGTGGCTATTGTGGCAGTTTACACAAGTTTGGTCATAGAGGCGGTCTGCCCGAGCGACGCGTACTCGGGTTCTGTCTTGCTCTTGTACAAACTCGACGTAGAACTCATCTGGTTTCTCGTTAATCGCTACCCACGCCCGTTGTTGAAATTCGTCAAAAAGCCTACCTTGACGGTTTTTAAAAGGATAAGGGCTGGTAAACGAGGTGGTGATGGTGAGATCTTTATCAGATTTATCAAGCATTTCGATTAAAAAGGTAGCAGGAACCGGAATACTGTTCTCTAAGGATTGGTGCTGGGCTGTTGCCACGAGTTCTTTACTATCAACAACTTTCTGTACGACATTTGATGAGTAATAGTTACGAATACTATGAAATGTAGTCACATAGTTCTTTGCATTTTCAACCGACACTTTTTGAACGAAATCTTCAAGGATAACGGTCGATATTAAAGAGAATAGTAAAATACAAGCAAGTGCTATTCCTATGATTGGATAAATAATGGTCCAAGATAGTGAACGCTTCATTGTCTACCTTTATTGATATTTTTAATTGCCTGACACTACTGAAGTGGCTTTCCATGTGGCTTGTTGATGATTTGTTAGCATTATATATAATTTTAGAGTGGCTGAATGTAAGCTCGTGTAACTGGTCTTATGAGTTGGTTTGCACTCTGAGGCGAGTGTTTTTAGCAAGGAAGGGGGCGAGGATATAGATGAAATACATTCCATTACATAGTTACGACAGATAATTTAATTGTTAGCCAATAGAATTTATCCAATCAAAATTTTGGGGAATAATGGTATGAAATACTATCGAAATACGTGGCTAGCGTTACCTTTGGCTCTTTTGGCTGGCTGTAATTCAAGTTCAAACGCGGGACAATCAACCACCATTTCGCAAAAGAAACCTAAGGCTGACTACGTAAACTTGGTGAATTGTATCAAGAGAGGCAAGAGCTCCAAGAAGAGGCTATGAAGCTCTCTTACGATGGTATTTTGTATGAAAAAATTCAGTTTGCTGAAGACATTAGTGATAAGCAAAAAGTGATTAGGCTTTTGGATGGCTTAGGTCAAAGTGTTGATCTGTACTTTCCTGAAGCTGGGTTTGATAGTTGTGGTATTTATACAGAGAGCAAGGGCTTGGATCTATTTGATTGTGATGCAGCACAACGCTTTACTTCTAGTGATACTACGTCAATAAAAGCAATGACGAAGGATAAAAAAGTCTCCGTTAACCTTGAATACCAAAACGAGTTGTCGCAATACGTAACGAGCCTAGGTTCGACGATTCTGAGTAAAACCAAAAATGGTAATAAAGTCACCATTACCACATCGTTTGCCTTCAACGCTTTTTACCGCGATGTGCTTAACGAGACAGGCGCTGTTGAGCGCATTACTTCCACTCTCGGCGCATCAACTTATTCTCAGCTTTTTGATATCGTGAAGTTATACCGAGGCAGTGAGATGACGTTGAAGTTTACCAATCATATTGGCGGCAGTGCTGATGACGAAATCAACATGTACACCGGGCGTATGATCAATAACAACAAGATGACGACGGTTGTGACTCCAACGGGTTCGGTTTTTTCGGGTGGTACGGATCTATTCGCTGCTGGCAACCCACGTATTTTGCAACGCGCTGATACTACCAAGGCCATTGAACTGAATAAGCAGGTGGGTGTGCATAGTTGGGCTGAAGGGAATAAAACGGCCAAAGAATTCCCATACGCCAATGAGAGCCATCGTCAGCAAGCGACCTATTTTCAAAAGGTGATGGGAGAGAAAGGGATCGATTTCTATATCTTCACTTTAGATTCTGCACCTGCTGCTGGTGAGCACTGGATGACTAAAGCAGACTCTGATAAGTACGGTTTCATTACACGTATTGAGTAGTCAAAGAAAGTAGCAATAACGACTCCGCAAAGGTTGATGATGGCTCTGTCATTATCGGCCTTTTTTGTTCATGTCTTGATTCGTTACTTTGTTGAGTGCAGATTTCCTTGTCTTAAATTTCAGTATTAAGACTTATTGATACTACCTTTCAACTTCCCCCAAAAAAGTGTCTACACGGATTCCTACTGATTTATTTTTTGCTCTTTCTAAGCAAAAACTTTTGACCCGTAACTATCACACCTCAAATCTTTAATTGATTTCATTAGTGCCCTGAATGATATTTAACTGATTGTTTTAAAATGATTTGTTGTACTTTGAATGATGTATTGTTACGGGTTTGTTTTAAATAATAATTTGAACCCTAACTACTTTTCTGGCATTTTATAATTAATTGAACGTTCAATGAAAAATAAAAGGACTAAGAAATGCCCAAGGTAGGGATGCCTGATATACGTAAACCACAGCTTGTTCAAGCCACCATTACCGTGATTGATCGAGTGGGTTTACATGCTGCGAGTATTGCTCTGATCAGCAAAGAGGCGGGAGTCTCCACTGGCATCATTAATCACTATTTTGGTGGGAAACATGGCCTGCTTGAAGAGACCATGCGAGAAATACTGCGTCAACTTTCGAATACCGTAACAACAGAATTAAAAGCGCTCCCTGCTGATGCTCACCAGCAAAGGATCAACGCTATCATCAACGGTAATTTCGAAGGCTATCAAGCGGAAAATAAAGTGTCGAAAACATGGCTCGCATTCTGGTCTTATTCGATGCATGACGCTCAACTCAAGCGTCTTCAGCGCGTGAATGAAAAGCGTTTAATTTCTCACTTACTTATTGAATTAAAATCAATTTTTCAACCTGATCAAGCAGAATTGGTCGCACACGGCATCGCATCATTAATTGATGGCATCTGGCTGAGAGGGACGCTCAATCCTGAAGGCATTAACGCTGATAAAGCTCGTGCAATCATCAATGACTACTTAGACAAGCAGCTTACGTTTTACTCGTGTCAGCGTGATTAATGATTCATCAAAAATTCTAGTGAGTGAGCTCAAAAGGCTCGCTCTCAACAACGATATGCATTCACAAATACATAGACCGATAGAGTCTAACAACAATAATTAAGTCAGAAGATCAAATGGAAATGAACTCGTTATACATCGATGGTAAAGCGGTTGACGCTACCTCAGGCGAAACTTTCGTCAGCATTAACCCTGCAAACGGCGAACCTATCGCAACGCTTGGCCAAGCTTCTTCAGCTGACGTTGAAAATGCGATTGAATCGGCGAAGCGCGGATTTGCGGTATGGTCAGCAATGACAGCCGTAGAACGCAGTCGTATTCTTTTAAAGGCGGTAGAGATACTTAGAGCTCGAAATAATGACCTTGCGAACCTTGAGGTTGTCGATACGGGCAAGCCGTTACAAGAAGCGATCGAAGTCGATGTGGCTTCTGGCGCTGACGTTATTGAGTATTTCGCAGGGCTAGCACCTACGCTGCAAGGCGATCAACAACCTCTTAGTGAATCTCAATTTTTCTACACACGCCGTGAACCGCTAGGTATCTGTGCGGGCATTGGCGCGTGGAACTACCCTATCCAAATCGCAATGTGGAAATCGGCTCCAGCACTCGCTGCGGGTAACGCGATGATTTTCAAGCCTTCAGAAGAAACGCCGCTAACGGCACTTAAGCTTGCTGAAATCTTCACAGAAGCTGGCCTTCCTGATGGCGTGTTTAACGTAGTTCAGGGCGATTACCGTGTCGGCCAAATGCTCACGGCGCACCCAGACATCGCTAAAGTGTCGTTCACAGGCGAAACTGGTACAGGCAAAGCGGTAATGTCAGACAGTGCTAAAACACTCAAGTCTGTAACGATGGAGCTCGGCGGTAAATCACCAATGATCATCTTTGATGATGCGAAATTGGACGATGCGGTGTCGGCTTCAATGGTCGCTAACTTTTACACCCAAGGCGAAGTGTGCACTAACGGTACTCGCGTTTACGTTCATGAAAATATCTATAACGATTTCATCGACCAACTTAAAACACGCACTGAAAAGCTCATCATTGGTAACCCAATGGACATGGAGACTCAGATCGGCGCGTTGATTTCTAAAGAACACCTTTCAAAAGTCCTTGAAGCAATTGAGCTGGCTAAACAGTCGGGTGCAACTCTGCTGACTGGCGGTTATCAAGTGACGGACAACGGCTTAGCAAACGGCAACTTTGTTATTCCTACGGTATTCACAGATTGCCATGACGACATGCCTCACGTTCAGCAAGAGATCTTCGGCCCTGTAATGTCAGTGTTGAAGTTTACGGACGAAGACGATGTGATTCGTCGCGCTAATGAAACCAAATATGGTCTTGCGGCTGGCGTGTTCACGCAAAACCTTTCTCGCGCTCACCGTGTTATTCATCAAATGCAGGCGGGTATTTGTTGGGTTAATACATGGGGGGACTCACCTGCAGAAATGCCTGTTGGTGGCTACAAACTTTCAGGGGTTGGCCGTGAAAACGGGCCAGAGACTCTACTCCACTATACGCAGACTAAGAGCATTCTTATTGAACTTGGCGACTACGCCAGCCCTTATGCCTAACGCGTAACACTCAATTTTATGGGTTAGCTTAACAGAGCGAGCCCTACTGACTCATCTCAGGGAAATCAAAACATGGAACAACGCTACGATTATATTATCGTCGGCGCGGGTTCGGCCGGCTGTGTGTTAGCGGATAGGCTAACGGAAAGCGGTGAACATAGCGTTTTATTATTGGAAGCGGGTGGTACGGATAAGAGTATTTTTATCCAAATGCCGACTGCGCTTTCTTACCCGATGAATACTGAAAAGTACGCTTGGCAATTTGAGACCCAACAAGAACCGGGCCTTGATGGACGTGAACTGCATTGTCCACGTGGCAAGGTGTTAGGTGGCAGCTCATCGATCAACGGCATGGTTTACGTTCGTGGCCACGCTTGTGACTTTGACCAATGGGAAGAAGAGGGCGCAGCCGGTTGGAATTACCAAGCTTGCTTGCCTTATTTCCGCCGTGCTGAATCATGGAATAAAGGTGGTGACGAATATCGTGGCGACAATGGCCCTGTCGGCACTTGTAACGGCAACGATATGGCGCTCAACCCACTTTACCAAGCATTCATCGATGCAGGTAAAGATGCCGGTTACCCAGAAACTCAAGATTATAACGGCTACCAGCAAGAAGGCTTCGGCACCATGCACATGACGGTAGACAAGGGTGTTAGAGCCTCAACCTCTAACGCTTATCTACGTCGTGCATTGAAGCGTTCAAACCTCACCTTGAAAAAAGGCATCGTGGCACGTCGTTTCTTACTTGAGACACAAGACTCAACAGGCCAATCCGGCTTGAAAGCCGTTGGTGTCGAGTTTGAAAAGTCAGGCAATACCCAAGTGGCTGTGGCGAACAAAGAAGTGATCTCATCTGCGGGTTCTATTGGCTCTGTTCAACTGCTGCAACTGTCTGGTATCGGCCCGAAAGCGGTACTTGAGAAGGCAGGTGTTGAGCTGAAGTACGAACTCCGAGGTGTCGGTGAAAACCTACAAGATCACTTAGAAGTGTACTTCCAATATCACTGTAACGAACCCATCACGCTCAACAGCAAGCTGGGCTTAGTCAGCAAGGGCATGATTGGCGCAGAGTGGATTTTGACTCGCAAAGGTTTGGGTGCCACTAATCACTTTGAATCGTGCGCGTTCATTCGTTCTCGCAAAGGATTGAAGTGGCCGAATATTCAATATCACTTTCTGCCAGCAGCGATGCGTTACGACGGACAAGCGGCCTTTGATGGTCACGGTTTCCAAGTACACGTTGGACCTAACAAGCCAGAGAGTCGCGGTACGGTTGCGATCACCTCTGCTGATCCGCATGCCAAGCCAGAGATCATTTTCAACTACATCTCAACCGAACAAGACCGCCAAGATTGGCGTGATTGTATTCGCTTAACCCGTGAGATTTTGTCGCAACCTGCGATGGATGTTTACCGTGGTGAAGAGATTCAGCCGGGTCTAAGCATTACCTCCGATGAAGCAATTGACGAATGGGTTAAGCAGAATGTTGAAAGTGCTTATCACCCTTCTTGTGGCTGCAAAATGGGCGCTGATAACGACCCAATGGCGGTGCTTGATGAAGAGTGTCGTGTTCGCGGCATTGATAATCTGCGTGTTGTTGATTCGTCTGTATTCCCAACTATTCCAAACGGAAACTTGAACGCGCCCACCATCATGGTGGCTGAGCGCGCATCTGACCTGATTCTGGGCAAGCCCGTTCTAAATGAGCAAAACGTTCCGGTATGGATAGCACCGGAATGGGAAGAAAAGCAAAGAATCAATAAGCCAGTAAGAGAAGCGTAAGCTTCTGTTCTTGGGTAAAAAATAGCAAAAGTAGTAAAGAATAAAAACAACAAGTAACAAGCAAAAAATAACAAAACTAATTAGTCAAAAGTCAGAAGAACTGCTCTCTATCGGCGTTGATATCGAGCAGCAAAAGGAAAGATAAAAAGGGACCATTATGACGACTCTAAATATTCAGAACGTGACGACAAAAACGTTAACAGCACTAGCCATCAGCTCATTTGCATTTGGTGCTAACGCTTCTGTTGAACCACAACAATGTGAAAACGTACGCTTCGCTGATGTTGGTTGGACAGACATTACCGCAACAACGGCTGTTACTTCTGAGCTACTGAAAGGCCTAGGCTACAAAACCAAAACTGACCTACTTTCAGTACCGGTTACTTACTCTTCAATGGCGAACGGCGATATTGACGTATTCCTAGGTAACTGGATGCCAACTATGGAAGGCGACATCGCTAAGTACCGCGAAGCGGGAACGGTTGAGACCGTGCGTGCCAACCTTGAAGGGGCAAAATACACACTAGCCGTACCAAAATACGTGTACGACTCTGGCGTGAAAAGCTTCGCCGACCTAGCAAAACATGCCGACAAATTTAAAGACCGCATCTACGGTATTGAGCCGGGCAACGATGGCAACCGTCTAATCCAGTCAATGATTGACTCAGACGCGTTTGGCTTGAAAGATTTCAGCTTAGTTGAATCAAGTGAAGCGGGCATGGTATCGCAAGTATCTCGCGCTGCTCGTCGTAGCCAGTGGATCGTTTATCTAGGCTGGGCACCGCACCCAATGAACAGCAACGTTGAGATGGAATACCTATCAGGTGGTGACGACTTCTTCGGCCCGAACTACGGCGGAGCAAATGTTTACACCAATGTTCGTTCAAACTACGTGTCTGAGTGTGCAAACGTCGGCCAACTTCTGCAAAACCTAGAGTTCACTCTAGAGATGGAAAACCAGTTGATGGAAGAGATTCTTAACCAAAAAGTGAAGCCTGAGAAAGCGGCTCAACAATGGTTGAACAATAACCCTCAACAAGTTGAAGCTTGGTTAGACAACGTAAAAACGCATAAAGGTGAATCAGCGACTCAAGCGGTTACTGAATACCTAAAACAAGTTAAAGCTTAGTTTACCTACCTATCGATCTATTTATCAAAGCTCTATAAATAAAAAAGGTGGGCTGACCAATTGTCGATTGGTTTGAAGTAGCCCACCCATAATAAAAGGCAATATTGTGAATTTTATTACGGAAAACAAAATCCCTGTTGGTCAATGGATGGAAGCGGGTGTTGATTGGCTAACAATCAATGCAGCAGGATTCTTTGACGCTATTTCGATTTTTCTAGAAACCGTCATTATGTTTTTAGTCGATGTATTTAAGTGGATGCCACCGGCTTTACCAATCGTGATGACTGCGGCGATTGCATGGTATTTACACCGTAAACCCTCGCTTGTGATTTTCGTGGTTGCAGCTTTGCTGACTATTTTAAACCTTGGCTACTGGCAAGAAATGCTGGAAACCTTTGTCCTCGTGTTTGCAGCGACAACGATTTCCGTATTAATTGGCGTTCCAGTTGGCATTATGGCCGCGCATCGCCCTTGGTTGTATACGGTGCTTAGACCCATTCTTGATTTAATGCAGACGGTTCCGACGTTTGTGTATCTGATTCCGACTTTGGTTTTATTCGGCTTGGGCATCGTTCCTGGCTTAATCTCGACCATTATCTTCGCCATTGCCGCGCCAATTCGTTTGACCTATTTAGGCGTCACCAAAGTGCCTGAAGAGTTGATTGAAGCGGGTAAAGCGTTTGGTGCAAGCCGCATGAAATTGCTGATGAAAGTGGAATTACCGGCTGCCTTACCAAGCATTATGGCGGGTGTAACTCAATGTATTATGTTGTCGCTTTCGATGGTGGTTATCGCCGCTCTTGTCGGTGCTGACGGGCTTGGTAAACCTGTTGTTCGCGCATTGAACACAGTGAACATCTCACAAGGTTTTGAAGCCGGGTTGGCGATTGTATTAGTCGCTATCATTCTTGATCGCTTATGCAAAACACCAAACCAGAAGGAAGCTTAATCATGTCTAACTCTCAGGAAAAAAAGACAATGGACGCGATTACCATTAAGAATCTCGATGTTGTGTTTGGTGATAAGCCGAAGCAAGCGCTTGAGCTGCTCGATCAAGGTAAAACTCGTCAAGAGATCATTGATGAGACTGGCCAAGTGGTTGGCGTAGATAATGTGTCGCTGACCGTTGAAGAAGGCGAGATTTGTGTGCTGATGGGTTTGTCTGGTTCTGGTAAATCTTCTTTGCTTCGCGCAGTAAACGGCTTGAATGAGATCAGCCGTGGCTCATTGGCGATCAAAGATGGAGACAAGCTGGTTGATTTAGGTGAACACTGCGACGAAGCGACCTTACGTCATCTTCGTACTCACCGCGTCTCTATGGTGTTCCAAAAGTTTGCCCTAATGCCTTGGTTAAACGTGTTAGATAACGTGGCGTTTGGTCTAGAAATGCAAGGCGTAGCCAAAGATGTTCGTCGTGCTAAAGCGCGTGAACAACTTGAAATGGTGGGTTTGGCAGAGTGGGAAACCAAGTATCCGCATGAGCTTTCTGGCGGTATGCAGCAGCGTGTTGGTCTAGCGCGTGCCTTTGCGATGGATACCGACATTCTTCTTATGGATGAACCGTTTTCAGCGCTGGATCCGCTGATTCGTGCGCAGTTGCAAGATGAGCTAATTCTATTGCAAAACAAGCTTAACAAAACGATTCTGTTCGTGAGTCATGATTTAGACGAAGCGCTGAAGATTGGTAATAACATTGCGATCATGGAGTCAGGTAAATTGATTCAACATGGTAAGCCTGAAGAGATCGTACTCACGCCAAAAACGGAATATGTGAAAGATTTTGTCGCACACACTAACCCGTTGAACGTACTGAAAGGTCGTTCGTTGATGCAGCCACTGGATTCTTTGAAACAAGAAGATGAAAGTTGGAAGATCTGTGACTCTAAAGACTTATGGATCGAGCAGAGTGAAGGTACTTTGTCTGTAAAAGGTGAATCGACTTTAGCGCTTGTTGAGTGGAACGAATCTGACGATTTGACGGCAATCAGCGCATCGAGTGTTGTAGTGGCAAGCCCAGAGATCGGCATGCGCGATGCGATTAAACTGAAACAGCTAAGTAATCACCCGATTTTGCTGGTGGAAGACAATAAACTGGTCGGTATTTTGGATAACAGTGAATTTTATAATGCACTTACTGGTAACTTTCAGATGAATACAGCCGCGTAAAATTTCGTTTTTCAGCTTAGCTATTGGGGCTGGTTTTTTATTGGGTGGAGAGGGTTAAATCTCTCTACCTCTATGATTATTAAAATATATTATTCTTTGAGTTTGTATTCTCTGACTCATTATTTTTGTCTTCATTGAAGCTTTGATTCCCCCTTCATTAGGCAAAAGTGCCGTACCACGCAAGTTTAGTGGTATAGAAAAGATTGAGAATAGTATTAACATCAGTACAATGCGGAAAAATCAATGAAGTAAATTATCAATTTACAGTGTAATTCGAGCGATCCTAAGCTGTTCAGTTTGGAAATCTCATCGCCACGGCACTGTAAAGTCACTCACAGTATATTAGTACAAAGGTCTGCATCTTGGATAAACATGACGAAATCTTGGTCGCTATTCGCCAAATTATTCGCGCTATCGATTTACACTCGAAAAAGCTGAGTAAAGAGTATGGTTTGACGGGCCCTCAATTGATTTTAATGCGCGCAATCCAAGAGATGGGTAATGTGACGATCAAAGAATTGTCTAATCAAACTAATGTGAGTCAAGCGACGACAACGACGATCATCGATCGCTTGGAATTGAACGGCTATGTACAACGTGTTCGCAGCTCGTCAGATCGCCGAAAAGTACACGCAAATCTGACTGAAAAAGGTCAAGAGCTACTTAACAATGCGCCACCACCGCTACAAGATAACTTCGTTAAAAAATTCCAAAATTTAGAAGCATGGGAGCAAAGCCTACTGCTTTCTTCGATGCAACGTGTGTCTGCAATGATGAACGCCGAAGACATCGACGCAGCCCCAGTTCTACAGCTTGAAGGCATTGCAAACGTAGTCAAGAGCTAACGTAGTTTTAAATTGTCTAGCTAAGAAAAAGTTTAAAGAGTTATAAAATGGTCGCATCAAGCGGCCATTTTTTGATCTTGGCCTCCCAATTTTTCTGACTTTACTAATAAAAATCATCTTTTAGTTGTAGCCTATCGATATAAGCTAAGGTTTTGAAAGACTAAGTATCAAGCGAAGGTATCTATATAGGCTATTGTATCAAGTTTGTGCTGACATATGATGATCTTCTCGTTGTGTCTAATCTCCCCACTTCTAAACGACAAAACTTTTTTCAAGATAAGCGCATGCCATAAAACGAAAACAACAACCTTAAATGGCTCGTTTGGTACCTTAAAATGGCCAAACTAGGGTGTTTTAAGTTGCTGTTTTTGTTGGTTTTTAATTTGATGTTTTCTTAAGATCACAATGGTAGTCTTAGCTTGATTTCTTTAGGGGGCTAAATGGACACCAATAACAGTACTTATCATCAGCACAGTTTTGCTCAGCAAGATCTATCAGAGCTTACATTTACGGCCTGTACGTTTATCCGTTGTGATTTCAGACGTTCGAACTTACGTGATGCAACGTTTATTAACTGTAAGTTTATTGAACAAGGCGATATTGAGGGATGCCACTTTGATATTGCCGATTTACGAGACGCAAGTTTCCAGAATTGCCAGTTGGCGATGGCGAACTTTAGTAATGCGAATTGCTATGGGATTGAGCTGCGTGAATGCGACTTAAAAGGAGCGAATTTTACTCGTGCTAACTTTGCCAATCAAGTAAGTAATAGGATGTACTTTTGCTCTGCGTATATTACGGGCTGTAACCTGTCATACGCCAACTTGGAGCAGGCCTGCTTGGAAAAGTGTGAGTTGTTTGAAAACCGCTGGATAGGGACTTACCTTGGCGGTGCGTCACTGAAAGAGTCTGATCTCAGCCGAGGCGTGTTCTCCGAAGATGTATGGGGGCAATTCAGTATGCAAGGGGCTAACTTGTGTCATGCGGAATTAGAAGGGTTAGACCCTCGCAAAGTGGATACGACAGGGATTAAGATTGTCGCTTGGCAACAAGAGCAGTTGCTTGAAACCATGGGTATTGTTGTGATGCCTGATTGATTTTCCAATTTTGCATATCACGCTGTAAAACTCGGTTGTCGTATCACTCTGTCGTAATTAACCACAGCAGTTAGAAGAAAAGCCCAAAGCTAACAACTTTGGGCTTTTCCGTATTTGGAGTCCGTAACCTGCAATTTATCAAAGCGACTCCTCAAACTGAGAGCGAAGTAATCTTGTGAGTCTTTCGGTTTGATATACTCAGTGTTCATTCGATTAAGATGATGGAGATGATATGTCGAAAACCGCGAAGATCATTAATGAAGATAAATTGCTCAAGAAAGCTCTGGAAGTCGGTTCTAAAATGGCAAAGTTACAAGGCTTTGATTTGCCACACTCATCTCAACCTATAAAAGTTAAGGCTGTGTACTTGTTTCTTGTTGGAGTTAATCAGATCACGCCTTTACCTGAAAGTAAGCTTGATGGCGCGAATATTAAGAAGCGTTTAGCACTATGGATCCACAAGGCTCTGCCTGATAATGATCCCCTGAAGTAATTCGCGATTAACTCAGTGATTCGAATTTGTTTCTTTTGATTGCCAATTTATGTTTACTTGAAAAACCTAGCTATCTCACGCTAGGTTTTTTTGTTTTAGGTATCTGCGTTTCAATATTAGAGCCTAAGCCATCTCTTTTTAGAGCGTCACTGTTTACCTTATTCAGTATTGGAGTCGTCGATATTTTTGCTGATTCCTATCCTTCCTACTCAGGCACTTGAACGCTGTATTTTATGAATTGCACTAACGATTTCCTTTCGTCTATTCCCTTCAAGACTCTCAAATTTATACCGACCCAATAAATACATTAGAACTCAAAGTATTATTTAATACATATAATACTTACGCAAGTGTGATCTGTGTTGCTAAAATTTGATTTTTAGCGCTAATGTGTTGATCTTTGTGTATGGGAAATGCTCATAATTAAAAGGAATTTAATTAGAGTTCAAAGGAAATGTCTCGGTATGATTACGTCAGCGCCTTGGATATTGTATCCAGAGGTTGTAGAAAAGATGATTGAAAAATGGAATTTTCGTGAGCCAGAAGTTTCGGATGGCAACAACATTTATCAATTAATTTCAGAGTGCCCCCCATTAGATACTAACTCTTCATATTGCAATTTCTTGCAGTCTACTCACTTTAGTAAAACTTGTATTTTAGTGGAGCATGAAGGTGACCTTGCTGGCTTTATTTCTAGTTACCAAAAACCCAGTGAGCCCAATGTTCTCTTTATTTGGCAAGTGGCGGTGGCGCCTAAGTTTAGAGGCAATGCTTTAGCCTACAAGATGCTGAACACCTTACTTAAACGAGAGGGCCTAAAGAGCATTGAAGCGATAGAAACGACTATCACTAAATCAAACCAAGCGTCTTGGGCATTGTTCAAAAAGCTGGACGAAAAAAACGGTAACACCGGGAAAGTGACTACTTTCTTAGATGAAAATCTTCACTTTAACGGGCAGCACGATACCGAATACCTCTATCGAATCCTCCTTAAATAATCAAACACTTATAGGAATTAAATAACGGCATTATCATGGATATTTTTAAAAAGCAGGAATCTAACGTACGTTCATACTCGAATAGTTTTCCAGTTACTTTTAGTAAATCAAAAGGTTGCTGGCTTGAAACAAAACAAGGTGATCGTTACATCGATTTTCTTGCTGGAGCAGGATCTCTCAATTACGGTCACAACAATCCAATACTTAAGCAAGCCTTGCTTGATTACATTGAAATGGACGGGATTACGCACGGCTTAGATATGCATTCAGAAGCCAAAGCTGAATTCTTAGAAGCACTTACTCGCTTAATTCTAGAACCAAGAGATCTCAATTATAAAGTTCAATTTACTGGCCCAACAGGAACCAATGCCGTTGAAGCCGCGATTAAATTGGCTAAAAAAGTGAAAGGCCGAAGTAGCATTGTAGCGTTTACCAATGGTTTTCATGGTTGTACTGCAGGTGCACTGGCTGCTACGGGTAACCAACATCATAGACAAGGCGCGGGCTCAAACCTTAACAACGTTACGCGTTTGCCATTTGAGGGTTACGCTGGCATTGATGGATTAAAATTGTTCGAAACGATGTTAGCTGATAATTCTGCCGGTATGGATAAGCCAGCAGCCGTCTTATTGGAAACGGTTCAAGGTGAAGGTGGATTGAATGTCGCTTCAAATGAGTGGTTACAGCGTTTGAGTAAAATTTGTAAAGCTCACGATATCTTAGTCATTGTCGATGATATCCAAGCGGGTTGTGGTCGAACGGGTACGTTCTTTAGCTTTGAACCTTCAGGTATCAAGCCAGATATAGTCACTCTGTCTAAGTCGATAAGTGGTTATGGCTTACCGATGGCCGTCGTTTGATTAAAGCCTGAATTAGACAAATGGCAGCCGGGAGAACACAACGGCACCTTCCGTGGTAATAACCATGCGTTCGTTACCGCTACGAAAGCGTTAGAAATGTATTGGTCAAATGATGATTTTGAAAATCATATTCAACGTAGCTCAAGCATGGTTGATGATGTCATTCAACGCAATATCAAGCGTTTCCCAGAGCTGTTCGTTCAACGCAAGGGACGTGGAATGATGATTGGCATTGAATGTAAAGATGGAAACACGGCTGACGAAATTGCCAAAACGTGTTTTGAAAACGGTATGGTCATTGAAACAGCTGGCCCTAACGATGAAATAGTGAAGTTCTTTTGCCCACTGACGATATCTGAATCGGAACTGATGCAAGGTTTAACCATCTTCGAAGATTCAGTAGAAATTGTAGCAACTAAGTATTTCAAGAAAGTATCGTAATAGGGACAGTAAAATGATTGTTAGAACACTTGATGAATGTCGCAATAGCGAAAGACGTATTGTTTCGGATAATTGGGAAAGTACTCGCATGTTGTTGAAAGATGACAACATGGGTTTTTCATTTCATATCACGACAATTTATGAAGCGACGGAAACACATATTCATTACCAAAACCATTTAGAATCAGTATATTGCATGAGTGGTGAAGGCGAAATTGAAGTGGTTGGTGGTGAGACTTATCCCATCAAACCTGGGACACTTTATATCCTTGATAAGCACGATGAACACTATTTACGTGCGTATAAAAACAAAGAAATGGTTATGGCGTGTGTATTCAATCCGCCAATTACTGGCGCTGAAGTTCACGATGAAAACGGCGTTTATCCTCTGGTTGATTAACCGACTTTTTCTGGGGTGAAATCTCACCCCAATTTCCATTTATCTAGTCTTTATTGCTTCTCTATAACTAAGGTCTTTTATGACATTTACCGTAGAAAAAATCGGCGGTACATCCATGACAGCATTTGATGCTGTGCTCGACAATATTATTCTCCGCCCGAAAAATCCGTACAATCGAATTTTTGTTGTGTCAGCTTATAGCGGGATGACAGATGCACTTTTGGAGTGCAAAAAAACAGGCAAGCCAGGTGTTTATCAATTGATCGCAATGCGTGATGATTCTTGGGAAGAAGCGTTATCTTACATTGAAAGCCGTATGTTGTTGATCAACGAGCATATTTTTGCAGATCCTATGAATCGTGCGCGTGCTGATAAGTTCATCCGGTCGCGTATTTCAGAAGCGAAGAACTGTATTACAAATATCCTTGAAACGTGTCAATACGGTCAGTTTTCATTGAGGCATTACTTGCCTCAGATCCGCGAGTTTCTCTCTTCAATTGGCGAGTCACATAGTGCGTACAATACGGCTCTTAAATTGAAAAATATTGGTATTAATTCAACCTTTGTTGACCTTTCTGGTTGGGATAACAAGACTCCTCAGAGTTTGGACGATACCATCAGAGACGCTTTTTCAGACATAAATGTGGCTGAAGAGCTACCTATAGTGACGGGTTATGCCTATTGTAAAGAAGGTTTGATGCATACTTATGATCGTGGTTACAGTGAGATGACGTTTAGCCGTATCGCGACTATGACTAAGGCATCACTGGCTATTATTCATAAGGAGTATCACTTTAGTTCGGCCGATCCAAAAGTCGTTGGGGTTAGCTCAGTTAAACCAATTGGAGCGACTAATTATGATGTTGCCGATCAGTTAGCAAACCTTGGTATGGAAGCTATTCATTCTAATGCCGCAGCAGGGTTGCGCGAGAGTGGAATCGAACTACAAATAAAGAACACTTTTGAGCCAGAGCATGAAGGTACACTGATTTCTTCAGATTACCGCCCAGACACCAATCAGATCGAGATTATTGCCGGAAAGCAGAAAGTATATGCATTGCATGTATTTGATCAGGGGATGGTCGGTAAGGCTGATAACGTCAGTTATGAACTAATGGAAATTATCGCGGATGCGAGAGTTAACCTTATCGGAAAAGAGATGAATGCTAACTCTATTACGTATTATCTAGGCGGCAGTTCAGAAAGTTTAAATAAGGTGTTTTATAAGGCAGAGAAGCGATATCCGAAAGCATCTATTTCGGGACGTATGGTCGCTATCATTTCGGCGATCGGCTCTCAAATTGACACCAATAAAACGCTAGCGAATGGCGTATTGGCTTTGATGAGCAATAGTGTTACGCCCATTGCGTTACATTCGTCGATGAGAAACGTGAATGTACAATTTGTTGTGAGCGACGATAAGTATCAAGAGGCCATTTGTGCATTACATGAAGAGTTTTTTGAACAAAAGCAAAAGGTCACATCATCAGTGAATGCTGCTTAAATAAAGAGCGGTGAGCCCATCCCATCGACTAACTGAACGTTTGATCTGTAGGGTTGAGACTGCAAAAAATTCTGTGTAAAGGCCATTTTTATGATTAATGCCGTTCGGATAAGCATTATTGCTTGAACCTGAACGGATATTTGGCTGGGACAAAGAGGACTGAACGTGGAAACGTTCGGTCCTTTCTTTTATCTGGAAGAATGAAGTGACTCAAACTGTCTCTCATCCTTTTCAGTT
>NZ_JBGOOI010000023.1:0-61830 GCF_041439605.1 Vibrio sp. 1F169
ATGACACTCTCCAATTTCATGTTGGAAATGTGTCAACCATATTTAGGACGGTACAACACAAACAAAAAAGGCTCGCAAAACGCGAGCCTTTTTTATATCTATTCTTTCTTATATCTATTGGTTAGACGTTAAGAATTAACCTAGGATTGGAGACGATAGGATTTTATCAAGCGCCGCTAAATGGCTGTTTTCTAAAGTATCATTACTTGAGCAACGAACACCAAGATCTTGCAGCTTGCCATTACCAATACCATAAACCACACCGTGGATTTCAATATCTTGTCCACGTTCCCATGCGCTTTGCATGATGGTCGAGTTACCAAGATTGTAGACTTGTTCTGCAACGTTAATTTCGCATAACTTGTCACCCCATTGTTCACGAGGCAGAGATTCAATTTGCTTACGGTACTTAAGATAGTTATCGCGTATGTGGAGTAGCCAGTTGTTGATAAGACCCAGTTTAGGGTTATCTATCGCTGCGTTAACACCGCCACAGCCGTAGTGACCACAAACAATAACGTGTTTCACTTTGAGTACATCGACAGCGTATTGCACTACTGATAAGCAGTTTAGGTCGGTATGAACTACTTGATTAGCGACATTTCGGTGAACAAACAGTTCGCCAGAATACAAACCAGTGAGACGCTCGGCTGGAACGCGGCTATCTGAGCAGCCTATCCATAGAAAACCAGGGCTTTGACCCTCTTCAAGCGTTGTAAAATACTCTGGTCGTTGAGAGCGAATTTCTTCTGACCATTTAGAGTTGTTTTCAAAAAGCTGTTTAATCTCTGGCATTTTGCGTCTTACATCCCTTAATTAAGAACTCTAACTATACACAATGTTACAAATTCAATCTTGTAAAAACTGTGTCAAATAGTACTCATCTGACGTGTACTAGTCGTTAAAATCATTAACTTAGCGTAAAAGGCATAATCCGAATATAAGAGACGAATAGTGTGATTAAATTAACACTTTCTGAACCGTTGATACATTTGTTAAAGTGATAAGGTTTGTCATTTCATCATCAGGAAGGTGTGTTTTGTTTGGAAGTCGTTTTACGGATATCAATCTCAAAGGAGATATGTTTGGCGGTGTAACTACAGCCATCATCTCATTGCCTTTAGCGTTGGCATTTGGTGTCGCTTCTGGTGCGGGCGCGGAAGCTGGCCTTTGGGGCGCCATCATGGTGGGCCTATTTGCGGCATTGTTTGGTGGCTCAAGCAGCTTGATATCAGAGCCTACCGGGCCGATGACAGTGATCATGACGGCAGTAATGACCAGCATGGTGGCCAAGTACCCTGAAACCGGGATGGCAATGACCTTTACCGTGGTAATGATGGCGGGTGCTTTTCAGATATTACTCGGTACATTAAAACTAGGAAAGTACGTCACTTTGATGCCATATAGCGTGATATCTGGCTTTATGTCCGGTATCGGCGTGATTCTTGTCATTCTGCAACTTTCTCCTTTGCTAGGGCACGCAGCCCCTTCTGGCGGAGTGATGGGCACACTTTCGGCACTTCCTGATACGCTAGCAAATCTGAAAGTCAGTGAGCTGTTTTTGGGGGTGTTAACGCTTGGTATCCTTTTCGGTTTTCCTGCTAAATATCGTAAGTATGTGCCCGCTCAATTGGTCGCTTTAGTGGCTGTAACGCTCTTATCCGTTATTATCTTTGATACCGATTCTATTCGCCGTATTGGTGAAATTCCCGCAGGCTTACCTTCTCTTGTTATTCCGACTATCAGCTCTGAGCAATTCACCACAATGGTTATCGATGCTTTGGTGCTAGGTACTCTTGGTTGTATTGATACGCTTTTGACTGCGGTTATCGGAGATTCATTGACTCGTAAAGAGCATGATTCAGACAAAGAACTTCGTGGCCAAGGCATTGCGAATATGATTTCTGGTCTGTTTGGTGCGCTACCCGGTGCGGGCGCAACCATGGGCACCGTGACCAACATTCAGGTAGGGGCTCGTTCTCCGCTTTCTGGTGTTATTCGTGCTTTGGTGCTTGCGCTAGTGGTATTGGTTGCGGGAGGCTTAACAGAACCGATCCCTATGGCGGTGTTGGCTGGTATCGCGATGTATGTCGGTTTCAACATCCTTGATTGGAGTTTTATTCAGCGCGCACACAAGGTGAGTTATGCCGGCATGGGTGTCATGTACGGTGTGATGTTATTAACCGTATTCGTTGATTTAATTATTGCGGTCGGGCTGGGCGTTTTTATCTCAAACATTCTGATCATTGAAAGGCTGAGTCGAGAGCAAGCTAGACAAGTTAAGGCGATCAGTGATGGCGATGATGAAGACGATATCCCATTAACTGACAGTGAACGTCAGTTACTGGATAGTGCCAATGGTAAAGTGCTGTTCTTCTACCTTTCTGGGCCGATGATATTCAGTGTTTCAAAAGCGATTTCACGTCAACACTCGAGTATTTCTGATTATGAAGCGATGATCTTAGATCTAACTGATGTGCCTATGATTGATGTTACCGTTGGTTTAGCGCTAGAAAATGCGATTAAAGATGCCCTAGATGCGCAGTGTGAAGTGTACTTATTGTGTCCTAATGAGAATACTCGTCAGCAATTAGAAAAATTCCATGTGATTGACCTTGTACCTGAATCCAATACTTATCGATTCAGATATGAAGCCCTGACAGCTGCAACAAGCTATGTTGATAGAGATGAACATCAATTTGAGTCAGTTTAATCTTCAGCAATAATTTCACATGAATCAGTTATAGACGCCAAATATAGTATTTGTGATTAATGCCGTTAAGTTAATAACTTAACGGCATTTTTTATGTTTACTGAACACTGAACACTGAACACTGAACACTGAATAGCTCTTTACGTACCTAATATTCTTGTTCGCTTTCGAAAGAAAGCCTCACTCGGTATTTGTATTAATCGTTAATCAACGATAAACTTGTTTGCAAAATGGCCGAGTAAACAAGTTTGAGTTAGTTTTCTGCTAGCTCGTATTAAGCATTACTCTCTTCCTCAAATTCGGCCATCAACATCTTATCTATAGCAAATGGCAGTCTATCTCTATGTATGCATTAGAAATTGAGCAACTAAGAAAAACTTATGCAGGGGGCTTTGAGGCTCTTAAGGGCGTGAGTTTACAAGTAGAAAAAGGCGACTTTTACGCACTACTTGGCCCAAATGGTGCGGGTAAATCCACCACCATTGGTGTTATCTCTTCACTGGTTAATAAAACGTCAGGCAAGGTGAAAGTGTTTGGCTACGACATTGATACCGATCTGGAGTTAGCGAAGTTGAACTTAGGTTTAGTCCCGCAAGAGTTTAACTTTAACCCGTTCGAAACGGTTGAGCAGATCGTGCTACAACAAGCCGGTTACTACGGTGTACCGAAAGCTCTTGCTAAAGAACGCGCTAAAAAGTACTTATCTCAGCTCGATTTGTGGGAAAAGCGTGGCGAACGTGCGCGTAACTTATCTGGTGGTATGAAGCGTCGTTTGATGATCGCGCGTGCACTGATGCATGAGCCTCATTTGTTAATTCTTGATGAACCAACGGCGGGTGTTGATATTGAATTGCGTCGTTCAATGTGGGAATTCCTCAAGGAGATCAACGAGAAGCAGGGCATCACCATTATTTTAACTACGCACTATCTAGAAGAAGCGGAAATGCTGTGTCGTAACATTGGTATCATCAATCGTGGTGAGTTGATTGAGAACACCACAATGAAGTCGCTGTTGGGTAAGTTGAGTGCCGAGACCTTTATTCTTGATCTTGAAGAGGGGGCGACTGAACCTAAACTTGAAGGTGTGAATAGCCAAGTGATGGTTAATGGCTCGCTAGAAATCGAAATCGACAAGAATCGAGGTTTGAATACCATCTTTGATCAATTGAGTGAGCAGCAGGTAAAAGTTCTCTCTATGCGTAACAAAGCAAACCGCCTAGAAGAGCTATTTGTGAGTATCGTCCGTGAGGGGAATAAATAATATGTACAGCCTATATTGGACCGCTTTCTGCAGCTTGTTGACCAAAGAGATCAATCGCTTCACGCGTATCTGGGTGCAAACTCTGGTGCCGCCAGCGATTACCATGACGCTTTACTTCATCATCTTCGGTAACCTGATTGGTGCGCGTATTGGTGAAATGAATGGCTTTAGCTACATGGAATACATTGTGCCCGGTCTGATCATGATGTCGGTGATCACCAACTCATATTCCAACGTTGCTTCATCGTTCTTTAGTGCCAAATTCCAGAAGAACATTGAAGAGCTGCTTGTAGCACCTGTTCCTAACTACGTGATTATCGCCGGCTTCGTAATGGGCGGCGTGGTGCGTGGCTTGTTAGTGGGCACTATCGTCACCTTTGTATCGCTGTTCTTTGTTGACCTTCAAGTCGACCACTGGGGCGTGATCATTGCGACGGTATTTCTCACGTCGGTTGTGTTTGCTCTGGGTGGCTTGATCAACGCGGTATTCGCACGCACGTTTGATGATATTTCTATTATCCCAACCTTCATTTTAACGCCGCTGACGTATCTCGGTGGTGTGTTCTACTCGATCAGTCTATTGCCTGAATTCTGGCAAGGTGTATCGAAGTTGAACCCTATCGTGTATATGGTAAACGCGTTTAGATATGGTTTTTTGGGTGTGTCTGATGTGGGTATTGTGACGTCGTTTGGCGTACTAGGTGTGTTTATTGTCGTGCTGTATGGCATTGCACATTACTTAGTTACAAAGGGGATCGGCTTACGTAGTTAACTTTTAGTTATCCAAGAGCTATTAGTTATCCAGGATCTATTAGTTATCTAGGAGCTATTAATTATCCTGAATCGCAGGCAAAGAAAAAGGTCGATATTACATCGACCTTTTTTATGTTTTTCATTTGTGCTTTGCGGTATAACCTGGTTTACGTAAAGAGAAGAAAGCGATTACTCAGCAGTTTCTTCTTTCACTTCTTCTTTCGTTTCCGTGACCAAATCTAAAACTTGGTTGTCGATAAGACGAGTCTTACCTAGGAAAGCCGACATTAGAATCACTGCTTGAGTCGATTCTGAAGTGATCGCTTGTAACGTTTTTACATCACAAATGAATATTTCATCCGGTTGTAGGTCTGCTGCGCGTAGTTGGTCTGTTGCATCTTCAATGACAGACGCGTAATCATCACGACCACCACGAATAGCACTGCTGATCCAACGCATAGTGCGCGCTAGAACTGGAGCTCGCTGACGTTCATCAATCGTTAGGTTGCTATTGCGAGAGCTCATGGCTAAACCATCCATTTCACGAACAGTCGCTACGCCCACAACTTCAATGTCTAGCGCTAAGTCAGTTGTCATCTGGCGAATCACAGCAAGTTGTTGGAAATCTTTCTCACCGAAGCATGCAAAGTCTGGCTGAACGATATTAAACAGTTTCGTGACAATTGTTGATACACCGCGGAAATGACCTGGGCGAGAGGCACCTTCAAGCATATGAGATATACCAGGGACTTCAACAAACGTCTGTTTGTCCAATCCATCTGGGTACATAACCTCTGGTGTTGGCGTAAAGACTAACTCAACACCTTCGCCTGTTAGTTTGTTTAAATCGGCTTCTAACGTACGAGGGTAGTTATTTAGGTCGTCGGCGCGATCAAACTGCATTGGGTTAACAAAAATGCTTACAACAACAATGTCAGCCAGTTCACGAGCTTTCTTGACCAGAGTTAGGTGACCTTCATGTAGGTTTCCCATTGTTGGGACAAAAGCAACCGTACGTCCATCACGCTTAAACTGTTTAATCTGCTCACGAAGAGCCGCTATTTCAGCAAAAGTTTGCATAGTTACTCCTAAGCGATTGTATGAGCATCATCAGGGAAACGTGCGCTCTCTACTTCTTCTTTGTATAGAGCGACGGCTTTACGCATATCACCTGTTTCAGCTAGGAAATTCTTAGAGAATTTCGGCATGTAGTTCGCAGAAATACCGAACATGTCATGCATAACCAAGATCTGACCATCGGTAACATTACCTGCGCCGATGCCGATAACCGGTACGTCACAAGCTTCTGTAATTCTTTTTGCTAATGAAGCTGGTACACATTCAAGAAGAACGATTTGAGCACCTGCATTTTGTAGTGCTAGCGCATCAGCAACCATTTTATCGGCTTGCTCGTTGTCACGACCTTGAACTTTGTAACCACCAAAAATGTTTACCGATTGAGGCGTTAAGCCTAAGTGTGCACATACTGGTACAGCACGTTCTGTTAGCATCTTCACAGTTTCAATCAACCAGCTTCCGCCTTCGATTTTCACCATATTCGCACCAGCGCGCATTAAGGTTGCTGCGTTCTCACAGGCTTGCTCTGGTGTGGCGTAACTCATGAATGGCATGTCAGCCATAAGAAGACAGTTTGGGCTACCGGCACGCACTGAGCGAGTATGGTAAGCAATATCTTCAACGGTTACTGGTAATGTATCGTTACGACCTTGTAGAACCATGCCAAGTGAGTCACCGACAAGTAGAACTGGCATATCTTGGCTTTCGAATAATTGAGCAAAACTCGCATCATAAGCTGTCGACGTCGCGAATTTACGGCCTTCTTGTTTGCACTTGATTAGGTCGTTAATGGTTACTTTTTTCATTGATTTTCCTTAATGCGCTTGGCTATTGCTGCCAAACATTGAGCCCGTTCTTATCTACTATTTTTAGTAGTTCTGTCAGCTCAGTCCCATCAGGGAGTTGTAAACTTGGTGCGATTTCAGCAAGCGGGTAGAGCACAAACTCTCTTTCTTTCATTCCGTAATGAGGAACGGTTAAGCGCTCTGAATCGATCACCTCATTGCCGTATAACACGATATCGAGATCCAAGGTTCTTGGACCCCAACGCTCGTCTTTACGGACGCGCCCTTGCTCTTGCTCGATCTTTTGAGTGCAATCAAGCAGTTCAATTGGCGTTAATTCTGTTTTAATTGCTACTACCGCGTTGATGTAGTCGGGTTGGTTTTGCGGCCCCATTGGAGTGCTACTATATAGCTGTGAGGTCGCAACAAACGTTGTTCGCGGAAGATTCTTTAGCGTTTCGATAGCCAAGTTTGCTTGGCTAACAGGGTCGGCAAGATTACTGCCGACCGCAATGTAAGCCGTTATCATTCTGATTGCTTACTCTTTTTGTTCCTGTAAGTCTTACGGCGGCGATGACCCGACTTTGATGGTGCTGCTACGTCATTAGCCATCGCTTGACGCATATTGCGTCCTGCTGTCTGATAACGCTCCCACCATTTTGCTAGTTCTTTGGTTTCGCCACCTTCAATTTCGCCACGCATTTCTAGGAAATCGTAGCCAGCACGGAACTTATTGAGTTCCATCAGGCGAACGGCACGTTTACCGTTGCGGCGAGGCAGTCGTAGTTGCAGTTGCCAAACTTCGCGAATGGTTGCGGTATGGCGACGAGGAATCGCAATTGATTTTACTTGTCGATCAAGAATGATGTTACTTGCTTCCATGATCGCATCGTAGTGCGCCATACCCTGTTCAGCGACAAGCTTGTCTGCCAACTTGTTCATTGGGTACCAAAGCATTGCAGCAAACATAAACGCGGGGTTTACTCGCTTGCCATCTTCGATGCGAAGGTCAGTCGAGTCGAGTACCAAATCAAGCATCTGCTCGGTATGTGAGTCGTAGCCTTCTGTGAAGTGTTCCGCTACTGAAGGGAACATCTGCTGGAACAGGTTGTACTCACGCATCAAGTGGTAGGTTTCTAAACCGTGACCTGATTGCAGTAATTTTAGAGACTCTTCGTAAAGGCGCGCTGCTGGGATATCTTTTAGAAGGTGTGCTAACTCTTCAATTGGGTCGGCTGTATCTTCCTCAATATCAAAATCCAGTTTAGCGGCGAAGCGCATTGCACGTAGCATGCGTACTGGGTCTTCGCGGTAACGCGTTTCTGGATCGCCAATCAGGCGGATCAGCTTATCTTCTAAATCTTCTACACCACCCGCGTAATCGTGGATGCTATAGTCTGCAATGTTGTAGTACATCGCATTGATTGTGAAGTCACGACGTTCTGCATCTTCATCAACATTGCCGTACACGTTATCGCGTAGCAACATACCTTCTTCAGATTGCGCAGAAACGTTTTTCGATGGCTCTTGGTGGTGGCCACGGAAAGTTGCTACTTCAATGATGTCACGACCAAACATGATATGTGCCAAGCGAAAACGTCGACCGATAAGGCGACAGTTTCTGAATAGGTGCTTGATTTGCTCTGGCGTTGCGTTGGTCGCGATATCAAAATCTTTTGGCTGAGAGCCCAATAAGATGTCGCGTACACCACCACCGACTAGAAATGCGTCAAAACCCGCACCATTCAGGCGATATAACACTTTAAGTGCATTGTCGCTGATCTGCTTGCGTGAAATATTGTGCTCTTGACGAGTATAAATATTCAGAGCTAATTCGTGGAATCCGCGTTGTTCGCTTGGGGTATTGTCGTTTGTATTCATTAGTTTATAACAAAGTAGGTATCGCCAGCTTTGTTTTTCTCTTAGTCCAAAGTGGTAGTGCAGAGTTTAATTGCGGCTAATAATAGCTTAGCGCGAGCCATTTGAGAACATCGTCTGCTTAGTCACAGGTATTTGTTACGGTATTTTTATGTATCGTTATTGCGATTTGCCGTTAGTTTCGAACTCATTGCTGTGCTCTTTTTGTAAACTATCAGGTAACTGATAGACGTTCCATTGCTGGCAGCCCCACAATAAAATTTCATCTATTGACGCCTCGAAAAGAGCATTCGGGATATTAAAACCTAAGAATCGCATCGCATTGATTAACGTCGGTTTTGGGTTGTCGAGATCTATCGCGGTGGCATGATTTTGTTTTGACAGTTTATTCCCCAAGCCATCGGTTGCCAATGGTAAGTGCAAGTAGCTCACGTTTTTTTGCTTGAGCGTCTTATACAAACTGATTTGTCGACCTGTTGGTTCTATCAGATCTGCACCTCTAACGACTTCTGTTACCCCTTGTTCGATGTCATCAAGGACAACTGCCAAGTTATAGGCAAACAACCCATCTCTGCGCTTGATAATAAAATCTTCTTCAGCCAATGCTTTGGGAATTTGAATCGTGCCGTGACGAACATCGTCAAAGGACTCGATGGGAAAGTCCATACACAAGCGCACCGCCTGTTCGCCTGAATCAACCAAACCTTTGTCTCGGCAGTGGCCACTATAAAACCCACCCAAGGACTTTATTTGCTTACGGGTACATTGACAGTAGTAGGCCTGATTGTCAGTGACCCATTGATCAATTTGAGCTTGATATAGGTCATGACGCTGGCTTTGATAAACGACTTCACCGTCCCAATACAGGTGGTAAGCCTCAAGCGTCTTAAGAATGAGGTCTGCAGCGCCAGCCATTTCTCTTGGCGGATCGAGGTCTTCCATACGAACTAACCATTGTCCTTGGTTAGATTTCGCTTGAAAGTAGCTACCAAGAGCAGCAACCAGTGAGCCAAAATGAAGAGGACCTGACGGTGATGGTGCAAAGCGTCCGATATAATTCATGAGTGAGAAACCTAATCTTGATGGTACCGCAGTAGCCGATTCTTAAGACGTTTGGTGATTAGTTTATCGCTATCAACAACGATATAAACCACTTTTTAAAACAAACAAAAAAGGGAGCCAAAGCTCCCTTTCTTTACATCCGCAAGAATTAACCTTGCATCTGTTTCTCTTTGATCTCTGCAAGTGTTTTACAGTCAATACAAAGGTCAGCAGTTGGACGAGCTTCAAGACGACGAATACCAATCTCGACACCGCAAGAGTCGCAGAAGCCGAAATCGTCTTCTTCGATCTTATCTAGTGTCTTCTCAATTTTCTTGATAAGACGGCGCTCACGGTCACGGTTACGTAACTCTAGGCTGAATTCTTCTTCTTGAGAAGCTCGGTCAACAGGATCTGGAAAATTCGCTGCTTCGTCCTGCATGTGGTGCACAGTACGATCAACTTCTTCCCTGAGCTGGTTGCGCCAAGCTGATAAAATTTTTGTAAAATGTTCCGTTTGCTCAGGTGACATGTACTCTTCACCTGTCTTTGCTTGGTACGGTTCAACACCTGCGATGGCTAGGATGCCTAGCGCTTTTTTCTTAGATTCTGGCATACAGCATCTCCTATTTACACCTAGTCAACTGCAAAGCAGCTAATTTTAAGGCGGGTATCTATAGCAGAAAGAACGAATGGTGGCAAATACTCTTGTTAAAACTTGCAATCAATGTGAATAGTTCAGCATTTTTGCTTAGCTATTGATAAATTCAACGGCTTGTTTTAGTTGTATTTGAGTACTGCTGAGCTCTGCTTTATAGCAAAGCACTTCAACTCCAGCGTCTTGTGCTTGTTTTAGTAATAACGAATATTTGGCGTCTATATGGTGTGCCGCAGACACTTTTTCAATGCCTGAATGTAAAACAGTGAATAAAAGTACGGCTCTACTTCCAGATTCGACCATTTCTGTGAGTTCTCGCAGGTGTTTTTGGCCTCTAGTTGTCACTGCATCAGGGAAAAAACCTTGCCCTTCGGTCGACGCTTGTTGTTTAGTTGATATTTGTTGCTTAGTTGACACTTCTTCGTCGAGCAAAGTGACGCTTTTTACTTCGATATAGCAAGGCGGCTTTTCGTTATCTTCAAGCAGAATATCAATGCGACTATTCTCACTGCCATATTTCACTTCGGTTCGTAACGCGTTATAACCTAAGAGTTCAACTATAGTCCCATTTTCAATTGCTTCCACCGCTAGCTGGTTTGCCCGCGCAGTATTTACACAAATACGGTGACCTTTGTCTGTTTCTGAGATCTCCCAGCTGTTTGGGTACTTTCTTTTTGCATTGTCTGACGTTGAGTACCACACCGTATTGCCAGGAGTCGCACATCCTGTCATCGCTCCGGTGTTAGCGCAGTGGATAGTACGCTCGCTGCCGTCTGGAAGTTGGATGTCAGTGAGAAAGCGTTTATAGCGTTTAATAAGAGTCGCTGGCTCTAATGGAGGATTGAAGTGCATATTACTTATTTAGACAGGTAGGTTTTTATGTACAATGTTGCCAACATTACACCACAAGGTTCACCCATTGCCACAACTGCCCATAGAAGCTGTGATGCCAGATCTGCTCGCTGGCGTACAAACACACACTCAACTTATTCTAAAGGCCGCTCCCGGTGCCGGTAAGTCAACATTCTTCCCTTTACAGTTGGTTAAGACTAATGCCGTTCAAGGCAAAATCATTATGCTTGAACCAAGGCGTTTGGCTGCAAGGAATATTGCTACTTACTTAGCGAGCCAACTAGGAGAGAAAGTGGGAGAGAGCATAGGTTTTAGGGTTCGTGGTGAATCTAAAACCAGTAGTGCGACTCGCTTGGAAATCGTGACTGAAGGGATCATGACCAGAATGATCCAAACCGACCCTGAATTGACTGGGGTTGATATGGTGATCTTTGATGAATTTCATGAACGCAGCATTCACGCAGATACTGCATTGGCGTTTAGCTTGGAGATCCAAGATGCGCTGCGTGACGATCTAAAAGTGGTGGTGATGTCGGCAACCTTAGATCAACACGCTCTGCAATCTTTGTTACCTGATGCCAAGTATGTTGAATCGCAAGGCCGAACTTTCCCTGTCGACTTCTACTATCAGCCATTAGGCTCGAATGAATATTTATCACCTAAAATGGCTAAGGTGATTCAATCTCTGATGGAGAAAGAATCGGGTTCACTTTTGGCTTTCTTACCGGGTGTCTCGGCGATAAAACAAGTGGAATCACAACTTGGGCAACTTGTCAGTGATATTGACGTGTGTCCGTTGTATGGCCAATTGAGTTTTGAACAGCAGCAGAGAGCGATCGCGCCATCGGTGAAAGGGCGTCGAAAAGTGGTATTAGCCACTAACATTGCGGAAACTTCTTTGACGATTGAGGGGATTCGCTTAGTTGTTGATTCGGGATTGGAGCGAGTAGCAAAGTTCGATTTGAAAACTGGAATCACCAAACTTGAGCAAGTAAAAATCTCACAATCCTCAGCAGAACAAAGAGCGGGTCGTGCTGGGCGAATCGAAGAAGGCTTATGTGTTCGCTTGTACAGTGAAACACAGTTGATGCAACAACCATCCGTTCCTGATCCTGAAATACTTCATTCTGATCTCTCTTCGCTGGTGGCTGAATTGACGCAATGGGGAGCAAGTAGTGCCGATGAGCTTCATTGGTTAGATGTTCCGCCACAGGCATCGATTGAGCAAGCGACAGAACTGTTACAAGAGCTTGATTTATTAGATAGTAATGGGCAATTTACTCCAGTCGGAAAGCAAGCCCAGCGCTTAGGTATTGAGCCACGGAACGCCAGTATGCTGATCAAAGCGCAACAAAACAGCCAAGCCTTGTTGAATGTCGCAATTGTCGCCGCCGCTTTACTCGAAGAACCTGAACGTAACGTGACGGATATTCAACACTCGCTACATCGACTTAAGCAAAGAAAGCACTCGAAAAACAGTGGTGTGATGCAGCGAGCGAAAAGTCTCGCCAGCAAACTCAATCATCACCTGGATTTGTCACAACTCGATGAATCATTGCTACCATTAGTGCTTTGCTTGGCCTTTCCAGACCGAATTGCCCAATCGAGAAGTGCGACTGGCTGTGCATTTCGTCTTGCCAATGGCCATGGAGCCGAGGTTCGTGATGATGATCCGCTGGCAAACAACGAATACATCGTAGTGATTGATTTGATGCGTACGGCAGGGCGAGCAAGTCAGATCTTTTTAGCGACACCGATTGATATAGTGCAGCTTGAGGCTTCATTCTCCGGTCTTTTTACACGCGAAGATTATGCGGATTGGGATGAAAAACGCGGTCGCTTGGTTGCTGAAGAAAGAGTATTACTGGGTAAGCTGATTATCAGCACCAAAGCTTTACCAGAACCCGATGCGAATCAGGCGAGCCAAGCGCTACTCAATTATATCGCTCGCTGCGGACTGGAGCGCTTACATTGGACGTCTTCAGCTAAACAGCTCGTTGAGCGTGTACGCTGCGCACAGCTTTGGATGCCAGAGCATGATTGGCCAGCGATGGATGATGCGAGTTTGATTGAACATCTTGATGAGTGGCTATCACCCTATCTGAATGGCATTAAGTCAGCCAAAGGGCTGTCGAATGTATCGATTGAACAAGCATTGTCGGCTTATCTTGGCTGGCCTCTGAATCAAGAAATAGATCAATGGCTACCGACTAATTACCTGATGCCAACGGGCAGTAAGAAGTCGATTCGTTATCAATATAAATCTGAGCCAATGATCTCTGTTCGAATGCAGGAAGTCTTTGGTGAGCAAGATTCCCCCTTGATTGCCCAAGGGCGTAAAAAGGTGGTGCTTGAGTTGCTTTCTCCTGCGCAACGACCACTGCAAATTACTCAGGATTTAGCCGGCTTTTGGGCTGGCGCGTACAAAGAAGTACAAAAAGAGATGAAAGGCCGTTACCCAAAACATCCTTGGCCGGATGACCCTGCTAATCATGTAGCAACCACTAAAACTAAACGACAGTTGAACCGATGATGACCAAAATGTTAACGCCAAAAAAGGCACCACCTAAAAAAGCGCCAGCAAAGAAGTCACCAGCGACCAAAGGCAAGCCTAGAAAGCCAAGATCAGCAGCGAAAAAGACTAAACCTAAGGCTAAGCCGTCTGGCAAGAGAGGTTGGTTGAAGATTCTGTGGGGCATTTCTTGGAAAGCTGGCTTAGCACTTGCCGCATTGCTGTTGTTCGTCGGTATTTATCTGGATTCAGTGGTTAAGCAGCGTTTTGAAGGTCAGCTTTTTGATCTGCCAACCGTTGTTTATGCTCGTGTGTTGGATCTGTCTCCGGGGACTGCGGTGAGTTTGGTACAGGTTAAGAATGAACTGGATGTACTTAATTACCGTAAAGTGAATTCTCCTCGTCACCCAGGTGAGTACTCTTCTTCTTCAACCAAGATTGAAATGATTCGTCGTCCGTTCGAGTTTGTCGATGGACCGGAAGCGGATCGTCATGTAATGCTGCATTTCAACGGTAACGAGTTAACTCGTATACAGTCGCTAGAGAAGAAAGGCGACATGGGCTATCTACGTGTTGAGCCGAAAATGTTGGGTATGCTTGAAAAAAGTAACGATGAGCAACGCCTGTTCTTAAAACGTAATCAGTTCCCAGAAGTGATGGTTGATGCCTTATTAGCAACTGAAGACCGAAGCTTCTATCAACACGATGGGGTATCGCCATTAGCAATCGCTCGTGCAATGGTCGTTAACGTCAAAGCTGGGCGAACGGTACAGGGGGGTAGTACGCTGACACAACAGCTGGCAAAAAACCTGTTCTTGTCCAGTGAACGTACATTGTGGCGTAAGGTTCGTGAAGCCTACATTGCGCTTATCTTGGACCATCGTTACAGCAAAGACCGTATTCTAGAGGCTTACTTAAACGAGGTTTACCTTGGGCAAAATGGTGGGCAAGCGATTCATGGTTTCGGCTTGGCATCTCGTTTGTATTTCGGTCAACCTATTCAAGAGCTCCGCATCGATCAACTAGCATTGCTGGTGGGTATGGTGAAAGGCCCTTCGTATTACAATCCGGTTCGTTACCCTGAGCGTGCTAAGACTCGACGCGATCTGGTTCTTCGCTTATTGATGCAGCAAGACATATTAACTCCGCGACAATACGAAGAAGCGGCGAGTCGTGATTTGGATATTCAAGACAATCCACGTATTGCTAGTCGTCAGCCAGCTTACTTCCAGCAAGTAAACATTGAGCTTAAGAAGTATGTAGGCGATCGATTTGAAGCGAAAAAAGGGATTCGAGTCTTTACCTCTCTGGATCCCGTTTCCCAAGACAAGTTAGAAAAGTCGATTGCTCGTAAAGTGCCTGATTTATCGAAAACGGCAGGTAACAAACTGGAAGCCGCAGCTATTGCCGTGGATCGCAATACTGGTGAAATCCGAGCGATGGTTGGTGGTAAACGTACCGGTTACGATGGTTTTAACCGTGCTTTGAATGCGAGTCGCCCTATTGGTTCTTTGGTTAAGCCTGCCATCTACTTAACCGCATTGGAACAACCTCAGAAGTATACGTTGGCGACAACATTGAAGGACACCCCACTGAGCTTGAAAGGCAGTAAGGGCAGCGTATGGAGCCCAAGAAACTTCGATCGTAAGTTCCGTGGCGATGTGCCCTTGTATGTGGCGCTTTCTAAGTCTTATAACGTACCTACCGTTCGTTTAGGCATGCAGTTAGGCATTGATAGCGTCTCGGACACCATTGGTAAGCTGGGTGTCGATAAAAATGAGATTCGCCCAGTACCGTCGATGTTTTTGGGTTCGTTCTCACTGACTCCGTTCCAAGTTGCTCAGATGTACCAAACCATTACCAACTCTGGTCGCATTGCGCCTTTGTCTGCACTTCGTTCTGTTGTTGATAATGATGGCGAAGTTCTGTATCAATCGATTCCTCGTGTATCGCAAAGCGTTGACCAGCAGGCAGCTTGGTTAACAACCTATGCGATGAAGCGGGGTGTATCGGAAGGTACAGGTCGTTTCTTACAAGGTCAGTTTGCATGGGCTGGGTTAGCTGGTAAAACGGGCACAAGTAATGACAGTCGAGACAGTTGGTTCGTGGGTGTTGATGGTCGTGAAGTCACGACGATTTGGTTAGGCCGAGATGATAATAAACCGACTAAACTAACCGGTTCTAGCGGTGCGTTGCGTGTCTATGCCGATTATCTGAAGCAAAGAACGCCTGAACAACTATTACTGCCTTGGCCAACAGGAATTGCGACCGCTAGCTTTACTCGAACTTCTGAAGGGGCGTTAGAGTTTGACTGTGGTGGTACAGTCAAATTGCCGGTCTGGGATGAAAGTGGCAGCATTAAAAAGGGCTGTGAAAGTCAACCAAAACAGTGGCTAAAGAAGCTTTTTCAGTGGTAAAGTCATAACAGAAAAGAATGACAAGGATAGTTTAGATAATGATTTCTCGTTGGTTAGTGAGTAGCTTGGGTATTGTCGGTACTGTGATCAGTTTTCAACTGTTTGCCGCTACTGCAGCACAGGTTGATTCATCAGAACATGTTGAACTTAAACAAGCTCATAAAAGGCCAACCGTTGCTGTCGTTCTTGCTGGTGGTGGGGCAAAAGGTGCAGCTCACATCGGTGTGCTTAAAGCCCTAGAAGAGATGCAAATTCCGGTTGATTACATTACCGGTACCAGCATGGGCGCATACGTTGGTGGTCTTTATGCGACAGGGATGAGCGCTGATGAGATCGAGAGCTTTATTTATACGGTTGATTGGAATCGTGGTTATCGCGATCGCGTTAACCGTAGTGATCGCCGTGTGCGAGACAAAGAATATGAAGACCGTTATCAACTGAATACCGATCTCGGTTTAGGTTGGGGCGAAATCAAAGCCAGAAAAGGTGTGGTTCAAGGTCAGAATATGTTGCGTATTCTGCGCGAGACCACAGGTAACCTCTCTCCACTCGACTCTTTTGACCATCTTGCTATACCCTACCGTTCAGTCGCAACTGACATTATCGAACTGGAAGAGGTCGTCATCGATCATGGTCATCTTGTCGATGCCATGATGGCCAGCATGTCGGTACCCGGAGCACTTCCTCCTTATGAAGTTGATGGGCGAATGTTGGTCGATGGTGGTGTCACCAATAACATGCCTGTTGATGTTGCTAGAGCGATGGGGGCTGACATAGTTATTGCGATTGATATCAGTACTAACTACAAAAGCAAAGAAGACTTCACTAACTTTTTAGCCGCAGCAGACCAACTCTCTAATTACCTTGTTCAACGCAGCACTCAAGAGCAAGCCGCGACGTTAACAGACGATGATTTTTTCCTACGTCCTGATGTTGGGCAAATGGAGACCACCGAGTTCGATAAAATGCCGACGGCTTATCATGCTGGATACGAAGCAACAAGGCAGTATACGGATCAGCTTTCTAAGTTGGCGCTCTCTAACGCAGACTATCAAAAGTATATCGATCAGAAACAGCAAGCTCGAAAGCAGCTAAAACATGGCGACCAGACTGTCGTTGATAGAGTTGTTATTAACAACAACACCCACTATTCAGATAAGTTGATCGAAAATCGTTTAAACCTCGATTCTGGTCAGGTTATTAAAACCAGTGAAATCGAATCTAAAGTGAAAGATCTTTATGCCTTAGATCGGTTCGAGTTGGTTACTTATGAATTTGAAAATGTTGATGGTGAGGATCAACTGCTGGTCGATGTGAACGAAAAATCTTGGGGTCCAAACTACCTCAATTTTCGATTCTTTCTTGAAGATGATTTCTCTACAACCAGCCAGTACTCGCTCGGTGTCTCTGCCAACTTTACCGATATTAATAAGCATGGTGCAGAGCTAAGAACTAATATCGAGATGGGAACGGACAAACGCATTGAGGCGGAACTCTTCTCACCATTCTTTTCGAGTCAAAAGTTGTTCACATCTGTGTCTATTGCTTACAGCAACCAGAATCGAAACCTGCCAGCAGGAATCGGCGAGATTGGAGAACCTACACTGGATGCAACCAAAGACTACTTACCAATGTCTTATCAAGAGTATCTGAGTGAATTTGCATTGGGCTATCAACCGACATTGTGGCAAGAGCTGAAATTTGGTGCACGTTATACCGATGGCAGTATTGAGGTGGCATCATTACCTTCACTAGGAAGTGGTGGCTATAAACGTATTGGTGCCTTTGCCAGTTATAGATTGGATACTTTGGATAACTTCAGTCTTCCTACCGAAGGTTATTTTGTCGATTTAGAGTACCTTATCTCTCATGACGATTTTGAGAATGAGAGCTCTAATGGTGGTTCAGATTTCTCTTCTGAGAGTGATACAGTCTTTGAACTTTCGGCCAATTTTATGGCAGCACAAAGCATTGAAAAGCATACTTTAGTCGCAAAGGTTGATTACGGCATCGTAGAAAGTAAAAACTCAGTCTTTCCGATTGATCCGAAAGAGCTAGGAGGGTTCCTTAATCTATCCGGTATTCCAAGAAATAGTTTGATCGGTCAGAACTTAGCTTACACCAGTTTGATCTACCGTTATAAGTGGTTTGAAAATGACTTCGGCCTCTTTGAATCTCCGTTCTACGTGGGCGCCTCTATTGAACATGGTGGTGTTTGGTCGAACAATGACTTAAAACTGGATGAAGCTCCAATGTATACTGCAGGCTCTGTTTTTGCGGGTGTCGACTCACCCATCGGGCCGATCATATTAGCTTATGGTCGAACCGAAGATAACTTTGATTCGGTGTATCTGATTGTCGGTACTTCCTACAAATAATCATGCGTAGAGTCACCGTTTAACTGCGTAAATAGGCAAAAATAGTGGGACTTTCGTCTTAACTTGCTATGTTGGTCAAAATGATAAGATTTTAATTTAACGTTAAATTTGCTATTCTACCGCCCACAGTTTGGCCTCTATGATGCCGCTCATCAATACAAATTGAATGACAAAAATGGCAATGGAGAGCCAAGTTTCCAAGGATGTTCGCTTCTTTATTTTACTAATAATTATGAAGGTAAGAAGTGAACCGCAATGAGAGGAAAAAAGTCGTGCTTGAAGCCTACCGTAAACACGTCGAAGAACGTGCTGCCGAGGGAGTTGTCCCAAGACCACTAGATGCTGAGCAAGTCGCTGGCCTAGTTGAACTTCTAAAGAATCCACCTCAAGGTGAAGAAGAAATCATTCTTGAGCTACTAGAAAATCGCATTCCACCGGGTGTAGATGAAGCTGCTTACGTAAAAGCTGGCTTCCTTACGGCTATCACTAAAGGTGAAGTAGCTTCTCCACTAGTAAGCAAAGCAAAAGCTGCACAACTGCTTGGTACTATGCAAGGTGGTTACAACATCGAGTCTCTAGTGTCTCTGTTAGACGATGCTGAGCTTGCTCCAATCGCAGTTAAAGCCCTGTCTCATACTCTACTGATGTTCGATGCGTTTTACGATGTAGAAGATAAAGCGAAAGCAGGTAATGCTTCAGCACAACAAGTACTTCAATCTTGGGCTGATGCTGAATGGTTTACAGCGAAAAACAAAGTAGCGGAAAAGATCACCGTTAAAGTATTTAAAGTTACCGGTGAAACTAACACTGATGACTTATCACCAGCGCCTGATGCATGGTCACGTCCTGATATCCCAGTGCACGCGAAAGCGATGCTGAAGATGGAACGTGATGGCATTACTCCTGATGAACAGGGTAGCGTTGGTCCAATCAATCAAATTGAAGAAATGCAAAAAGACGGCATTCCACTGGCTTACGTTGGTGATGTTGTTGGTACAGGTTCTTCTCGTAAATCGGCAACAAACTCAGTACTTTGGTTCATGGGTGAAGATATCCCATTCGTACCAAACAAGCGTACTGGCGGTGTTTGTCTGGGTGGTAAAATTGCCCCAATCTTCTACAACACAATGGAAGATTCAGGCGCACTACCCATTGAACTGAACGTACAAGACATGAACATGGGCGATGTCATTGATATCTACCCGTACGAAGGTGTTGTTCACAAGAACGGTTCTGTGATTTCAAACTTTGAGCTAAGCAAAGTACTTCTTGATGAAGTGCGTGCTGGTGGCCGTATTCCACTGATCATTGGTCGTGGCCTAACGGGTCGTGCTCGTGATGCTCTAGGCCTAGCTGAAACCGATCTGTTTGCTAAACCAATCGATCCTTCTGCTTCTGATAAAGGCTACACATTAGCTCAGAAGATGGTAGGTAAAGCGTGTGGCGTTGAAGGTGTGCGTGCGGGTCAGTACTGCGAACCTAAAATGACGACAGTGGGTTCTCAAGATACTACGGGTCCTATGACGCGTGATGAGCTGAAAGATCTGGCTTGTCTTGGTTTCTCTGCAGATCTTGTGATGCAGTCTTTCTGTCACACATCTGCATACCCGAAACCAGTTGATGTAAACACTCACCATACACTGCCTGATTTCATCATGAACCGTGCAGGTGTTTCACTTCGTCCGGGCGATGGTGTTATTCACTCATGGCTAAACCGTATGCTTCTGCCTGATACTGTAGGTACAGGTGGTGACTCGCATACTCGTTTCCCTCTAGGTATTTCATTCCCTGCTGGTTCTGGTTTGGTAGCATTTGCTGCGGCAACAGGCGTTATGCCTCTTGATATGCCTGAATCTATCTTGGTTCGCTTTAAAGGCGAAATGCAACCGGGTATCACACTACGTGACCTAGTACATGCAATTCCGCTTTACGGTATCAAGCAAGGTCTACTAACGGTAGAGAAAGCAGGAAAGATCAATGAGTTCTCTGGTCGTGTACTAGAAATCGAAGGTGTTGAGCACCTATCTGTTGAGCAAGCATTTGAACTTTCAGATGCATCAGCAGAGCGTTCTGCGGCAGGTTGTACGGTTAAGCTATCTCAAGAGTCTATCGATGAGTACCTGAACTCGAATATCGTTATGCTTAAGTGGATGATCGCTGAAGGTTACGGTGATGTTCGTACGATTGAGCGTCGTATTACCGCAATGGAAGAGTGGTTAGCGAACCCTGAGTTGCTATCTGCTGATTCAGATGCGGAATACGCACACGTTATCGAGATTGATCTTGCTGACATCGATCAACCAATCCTATGTGCACCAAACGATCCAGATGATGCTCGTCTTCTTTCTGACGTTCAAGGCACTGAGATTCAAGAAGTGTTCATCGGTTCTTGTATGACCAACATCGGTCACTTCCGTGCTGCAGGTAAGATGCTAGAAGAGTTTAATGGCTCTTTAAATACTCGCCTATGGGTTGCTCCGCCAACTAAGATGGATAAAGACCAACTGACAGAAGAAGGCTACTACGGCATCTTCGGTCGTGCTGGGGTTCGTATTGAAACTCCGGGTTGTTCATTATGTATGGGTAACCAAGCTCGTGTTGCTGATGCTTCGACGGTTATGTCTACGTCTACTCGTAACTTCCCGAACCGTTTAGGTAATGGCGCGAACGTTTATCTGGCTTCTGCTGAGCTTTCTGCTGTTGGCGCGATTCTAGGTCGTATCCCAACGAAAGAAGAGTACTTAGAGTACGCTGAGAAGATTAATGCAACGGCTGCTGATACATACCGTTACCTGAACTTCCATAAAATGGGTCAGTACACGGATAAAGCAGACACAGTTATCTTCCAAGAACCAGCTTAGTTCCTCGTTATATTTGTAGCTGCAGCGTTGTTGACTGCGTACGTTCACCGGAGCGCCGGCCGCCCTAGTCACATAGAGCTTCTATGCTCATAGGGATGAACGTACTTGTCGCCTAGCTGCAACTCCAACTATTTAGAGGAACCCAAATGATAGAGCGTCTACTTCGGTAGGCGTTTTTTTATGTCTGAATGTTAGTTTACGAGCGACTCGATCTCTTGATGACTTCGCTATATACTCTCGCCTCATTTTTTACCCTATCTGTCATTAGTGCGCGGAGCCTTTATGGAATTTGAATTTACACGAAACACTTTAATGGGCGAGTACTATGTAAAGTGCAGCATGGGTCATGAAATTGTTGGCCGCTGGCTTCAAGAAGAGATCGGGAAAGATAAGCAGAAACTGGATCATGTGATGGCGTTGATTGAGCAATCTCGACAAGATCTGAGCAATGAAGTGACGCTACTAGGCAAAGAGATCAGCCTAGCGATCAATGAAGACGACGTAACGATTCAAGAAAATGTGCTAGGGCACGAACAAGAGATGGAAGAGGGCAGTGAGTTCGATTTCTATAATTGTGAAAGCGAAGCAAGCTGCGGAATTGACGATTTCGAGTTGCTCATCGAACGTTGGATTGATTTTTTAGGTTACTAGTTGCTAATGATTTTGCATCGTGAAAGTTTCGTGGCCCAAAACTAGAGCAACGACAGTGCAACGCATTAAGATAGTGAAAAGGCCGCACCACATTGGTGCGGCCTTTTTCGTTTCCAAAACGGTATTGTTTCTATTTTATTTAAAATCAACAACTTAAATTTCTGGCACGCTACTTGGATTGTAATAAGAGTATTAACGGATTAAGTGAAGAATTTAAGGAAAGAATATGAAATTAATAAATGCCATTGTAAAGCCGTTCAAATTAGACGATGTACGCGAAGCGCTCTCTGATGTGGGTATTGAAGGTATGACGGTTTCTGAAGTGAAAGGCTTTGGTCGTCAGAAGGGGCACACTGAATTGTATCGTGGTGCAGAGTACCAGGTGGACTTCCTACCAAAGGTAAAGCTAGAGATTGCAACCCAAGCTGAAAATGTTGACCGAGTTGTTGAAGCGATTAGCCAAGCGGCACACACCGGAAAAATCGGCGATGGCAAAATTTTTGTGTATGACCTAAGCCAAGCCGTACGAATTCGTACCGGTGAAATGGATGCTGAAGCACTTTAAAGAATTACAAGGACTGGAGACTTTAATATGGAACTTACAACAACAGTAACGGAACTACGTTACGCACTAGACACTTTTTTCTTTCTCATTTCAGGTGCGTTGGTCATGTGGATGGCTGCAGGCTTCGCGATGTTAGAAGCTGGCCTTGTTCGTTCGAAGAACACCACAGAAATTTTAACTAAGAACATTTGTTTGTACGCGATTGCTTGTACGACTTTCTTAGTCGTTGGTTACAACATTATGTATGTCGATAACGGCGAAGGTGGCTGGTTACCGTCATTTGGTACTCTGATTGGTACTCAAGGCGAAGGTGCAGACCACTCATTAGAATCAGACTTCTTCTTCCAAGTCGTTTTCGTTGCAACAGCAATGTCTGTGGTATCTGGCGCGGTTGCTGAGCGAATGAAACTTTGGTCATTCCTTATCTTCTCTGTCGTGCTAACAGCATTCATCTACCCAATGGAAGGTTACTGGACTTGGGGCGGTGGTTTCCTATCAGAAGCCGGCTTCAGTGACTTTGCTGGTTCAGGTATCGTACATATGGCTGGTGCTTCAGCAGCCTTAGCGGGTGTTCTTCTGCTGGGTGCTCGTAAAGGTAAATATGGTAAGAACGGTGAGATCTACCCGATTCCAGGTTCAAACATGCCACTGGCAACGCTAGGTACATTTATCCTTTGGTTTGGTTGGTTCGGTTTCAACGGTGGTTCTCAACTTATGGTTTCTGACTTTGAGAACGCGACAGCGGTTGGCCAAATCTTCCTTAACACTAACGCAGCAGCAGCAGCAGGTGCTATCGCAGCACTACTAGTATGTAAAACGACTTGGGGTAAAGCTGACCTAACAATGATTCTTAACGGCGCGTTAGCTGGCCTAGTAGCAATCACTGCCGATCCTTTATCACCATCACCTTTATTTGCTGTAGCGATTGGTTCGGTATCTGGTGCATTGGTTGTATTCAGCATCATCGCTCTAGACAAAGCTAAGATTGATGATCCAGTAGGTGCTATATCGGTACACGGTGTGTGTGGTTTCTTCGGTCTAATGGCTGTGCCACTAAGCAATGCTGATGCAACGTTTGGTGCTCAACTATTGGGTGCAGCAGTAATCTTTGCATGGGTATTCGGTGCTAGCCTAGCGGTATGGGCAGTGCTTAAAGCAACAATCGGTATCCGAGTAACTGAAGATGAAGAACTTGAAGGTATGGACATGCACGATTGTGGTGTCGGCGCCTATCCAGAGTTTGTGTCTGTAAAATAGAACATTATGTATTAATCCATAATTTACAAATATTTACATATTACCCACTTGAAACCTGCTCTCATGAGCAGGTTTTTTTGTGCTCTATCATTGAAATTAATATTTTAATAAATATAATAACGCAACTGATATAGATTATCATTTCGATATAAAGGACTTTACCAATGAAAAAATTGCTAACTCTTTCAGCTCTAGCATGTAGCGCAATCGCACCAACGGCTGCAATCGCTGCTGAAGAAGTAAACGTATACTCTTACCGTCAACCTTTCCTTGTTGAACCTATGTTTGATGAGTTCACAAAAGAGACAGGCATCGAGGTGAATGTTAAGTTTGCTAAGAAAGGTTTAGCAGAGAAGCTAGCTCAAGAGGGCGAATACAGCCCAGCAGATGTGGTATTAACTGTTGATATCAGCCGTCTATCTGAGCTAACTGAAAAAGGTTTAGTTCAAGCTGTAGAAAGTGATGTTCTAGAAAAGAATATCCCAGCTCAGTACCAAGACACAGCTAACGAGTGGTTCGCTCTAACAACTCGTACACGTAGCGTTTACTCTTCTCGTGACCGTGTTGGTCGTCTAGGTGAAGATTTCACTTACGCTGATCTAGCTAAGCCAGAATTCAAAGGTAAAATCTGTACACGTAGTGGTAAGCACCCATACAACGTTTCTCTAGTATCTTCGATGATTGCTCACAAAGGTGAAGCTGAAACGAAAGAATGGCTAGAAGGCGTAAAAGCAAACCTAGCACGTAAGCCTCAAGGTAATGACCGTGCACAAGTTAAAGCGATCAAAGAAGGTCTATGTGACGTTTCTCTTGGTAACAGCTACTACTTAGGTAAGATGGTTAACGATAAAGAGCAAAAAGCTTGGGCTGACGCTGTTTACCTTAACTTCCCTAACCAAGAGACAACAGGTACTCACGTAAATATCTCTGGTATGGCAATGGCTAAATTCTCTCCAAATAAAGAGAACGCAGTTAAGCTAATGGAATTCCTATCTGGTGACGTGGCGCAAGGCATGTACGCAGAAGTGAACTACGAATACCCAGTTAAAGCTGATGTTAAACCTTCAGAGCTTGTTGCTTCTTGGGGTGAATTCAAAGCTGATACAATTTCTCTAGATCAGATTGCTGACCACCACGCAGCTGCAATCAAGCTACTAGACGAAGTTAAGTTCGATCTATAATTTTTTACTGTAGGCTTCGGCCCAAGTAAAATGACAGCCTCAAGCCGCCATTTCGGTAACTTGGGGTTGTTTTGTTTTGGAAAATCACTTTTTGATACAAAGCTCCCCGTTAATCCCCAGAGTTATGAGCATCTCACCTTGAAGTCATTACAGTATATGGGTATAAATAACCCCCCCATTAAAAGGATATGAGATGTATTTGCAAATGCATTTGTGTTTCATTAAGCCTCGTTGTAGTTAGGCGATGAAAGAAAAGAATTATTTATGGAACACCAGTAGCTGCATCATTGCTGTATTGCTGGTTTTACCGATTTTAGCGATTTTTACGACTGCTGTTGGAGAAACAGATGAGCTGTTTTCTCATCTTATGTCCACAGTAATGCCCGCCTATACTTATAATACGGTGGTTTTAGTCATAGGAACCTTATTCCTGTCTTTGGCTTTTGGTATTCCGTCAGCTTGGATTATGGCAATGTGCCGTGTTCCAGGAGAGCGCGTTTTACAGTGGGCGTTAGTGCTGCCATTAGCCATGCCAGGCTATATTGTCGGGTATATCTTTACCGATTGGTTCGACTTTGCTGGTCCGGTTCAAATTCTGCTACGAGATTTAACAGGCTGGGGGCCCGGAGAGTACTGGTTCCCAGACATTAGAACCTTGTTCGGAGCTATTATTGTTCTGTCACTTGTTCTTTACCCCTATGTTTATTTGCTATGCCGCGCGGCTTTTATGGAGCAAAACGTCTCCTTATTGCAATCCGCTCGGTTGTTAAAGTGTTCACCTTGGGAAAGCTTTCGTCGTATTTCCTTGCCGCTTGTTCGTCCATCAATGGCGGTCGGGCTATCACTGGTTGCAATGGAAACCATTGGTGACTTTGGTACCGTAAGTTACTTTGCAGTCAATACCTTAACGACTGCGGTTTACGATACTTGGTTAGGTTACTCAAGCTTAACGGCTGCTGCGAAAATATCGGCGATTATGCTGATTATCGTGATCCTACTATTGAGTTCAGAGCGCTATAGCCGTCGCAAACAGAAATTATTCCAGAATCAATTCAGTAGTCGTGAAGATTTTCGTTACGACCTTTCCGGTTGGAAGAAGTGGTTAGCATTGTTTTGGTGTTGGGGGTTGGTGTGTGTCGCATTCTTGTTCCCTCTTGCCCAGTTAATGATTTATGCCTACAAATATTTTGCTCAAAGCTGGACCCCTGAATTTAGAGAGTATGCCGTTAATAGCCTTTATGTTTCGGTAGTTGCTGCAATTATTGGTGTCGTTATTGCTTTGATTGTGAACTTCAATCAACGTGTTAGCCCAAGTAAGAAAAATCAGGCTTATATGCGTATCGCTTCCATGGGCTATGCCGTTCCAGGCACCGTGTTAGCCATTGGTGTGATGGTCCCAGTTTTGTTTATGGATCACTTAGTCAACGATATTGCAAAAGTGATGGAATGGACAGGACCAGGTTTGATCTTCTCTGGTTCTATGTTTGCACTTATCTTTGCCATGGTCGTGCGTTTTTCAGCGGTTGCAATTGGCAGCATTGAAAGTAGCTTGAGTAAAGTTTCTCCTTCATTGGATATGGCATCTAAAACAATGGGTTGTAACACCAACCAGATGTTACGTCGTGTGCATCTCCCTCTGATTAAGCGTGGTGCACTGATTGCAGGCTTATTGGTGTTTATCGAATCAATGAAAGAGTTGAATGCGGCATTGTTGCTGCGTCCTTTTAATTTCGAAACGCTCGCGACTTATGTTTATAACTATGCGTCAGATGAGCACCTTGAATTAGCAGCCATGCCTGCTGTGTTGTTAGTCTTGGTGGGTTTAATTCCGCTGATCATCGTAAACCGTTCCTTGGAGCAGAAACACTAATGAGTTGTGCATTATCAATTAAAGATCTGACTTGTAAGTACGAGTCCCAAACTATTTTGGAATCTCTTTCTTTAGAAGTTGAGCATGGTGAAATTGTTTGTCTGCTTGGTGCCAGTGGTTGTGGTAAGACTACGCTGCTTAAAGCGATTGCCGGCTTGCTTCCATTGAGTAGTGGCGTCATGAGCTTGAACTGTCAAACCATCGACGATGGAGACAACTGGTTACCACCTGAGCAGAGAAACATCGGAATGATCTTTCAAGATTACGCCCTGTTTCCGCACTTGACGGTAAACCAGAATATCTGCTTTGGCCTCAAAGGTCTTTCTGAACAGCAAAAGAAAGAGAAAGTTCAAGAGATGTTGGAGCTAGTTCACTTAGATGAATTCGGTGACCGATACCCACATCAACTTTCTGGTGGTCAACAGCAGCGCGTAGCGATTGCTCGTTCTTTAGCGTACAAGCCAGACTTATTATTATTGGATGAACCCTTCTCAAATATTGATACTCAAGTTCGCCATGAGTTGATCTCTCAGATTCGTAAAATATTTAAAAAGCAGGGTGTTACTGCTATTTTTGTAACGCACAGCCGTGAAGAAGCATTCGCTTTTTCAGATAAAATGGCGGTAATGAACCATGGTGTGATTGAGCAATATGGTTCAGCATCTGAGTTGTACTTCCACCCATCGAGTAAGTTTGTTGCTGATTTCTTAGGTGGTGGTAGCTACTTGAATGCACAGCGTATTTCAGATAATGAATTTGAAACGAGCTTGGGTCTGATAGAAGCGAAAGCACAAACTCAAATCGAAGTGGGAGCGGAATGTGCGTTGTTACTAAGACCACAGCATATAGTGGCGAGTCATGATGTCGACAGTAACCTGTCCGTGTTGGAACAACAATTTATGGGCGACCACTGTCGTTATGTGATTGAAGCTAACGGTCAGAAACTGTTAGCAACGTCTTCTGAGGCTCTAGGTGTTGGTATGCCAGTCACCGTCAAAGTAGATACCAAAGGTGTATTGGCGTTTTAATGATACGCAGTAAGTATCGTTCTGCCGAAAAGTAAAATACATTCGTAAAAAAGCCCAGCACTTTGATACAGAGTACTGGGCAAGAGTTCTTCACCTACAGGCTTTAACAAGGCAGTGGTTTGTTAAGTCCCATTCAAAACTGCTGCACTCTATAAATCTATAGAGAGAGGAAGTCTTTCACTTTTTGAAGAACACGTTCTGCAGTGTCTTTATCTTCCATTTCTGCGAAGATTCGCAGTAACGGCTCTGTTCCGGAGAAGCGAGCAATGACCCATCCGCCATTCTTGAAGTACACTTTGGCACCATCTTCATAGCTAACTTTTTCAATTTCGTATTCAAATTCAGGCAGTTGCTTCTCTACGTAAATCTTGGTGTAGAGCGCTTCTTTCTCTGAAGGCTTAAACTGGCAATCTCCTTCTGCCGTGTAGGCATAGCCATACTTAGAGTAGATTTCATCAAGTAACTCAGATAACTTTTTACCTGTTACACTGATCATCTCAACCAGTAAGCTTGAAGCAAATACGCCATCCTTACCTTTGATATGACCTCGAATGGTTAAACCTCCCGAGCTTTCACCACCAATCAGTGAATCATCTGCTTCCATTTGAGAGCTGATATGCTTAAAGCCTACAGGAACCTCAAAGCTCTTCTCACCATGATCTGCCGCTACTTTGTCGAGTAGATGCGTGGTGGCGATGTTACGAACGACAGAGCCCTTCCAGCCTTTGTATTCCAGTAAGTAGTAGTAAAGTAGGAGTAGCACTTCGTTAGGATGAATAAAGTGACCTTTCTCATCAATGATGCCTAAACGGTCGGCATCGCCATCAGTACCAATACCAATGTCATAGCCTTCAGCTGCCACTAAATGTTTTAGGCGGTATAGCGTTGCTGCATTTGGGGACGGCATAAGACCGCCGAAATCTGGGTTCTTACCATCGTTGATTACGTCGACATCACAGCGACCGTTGATCAGTACGGTTTGCAGAGCATTTTTCGCAACACCAAACATTGGGTCAATCAGTACGCGCAGGTTGGCTTTCTTTATCGAGTCGATATCAATGAAGTTGATGATTGAATCAACAAAGTCGTTCATCGGGTTGATGATCTCGATTTCTTTGTCGTTTAACGCTTGTTCGAAATCGACTCGTATAACATCTTCGTTGGTCAGTGTTGCGATTTGCTGTTCGATCTTCTCTGTGATGATCTCGTCAGCATCGCGTCCACCTTCAATGAAGATCTTTATGCCGTTATAGTCCGCTGGGTTGTGAGAAGCGGTAATACACGCAGAGTAAATACATCCCATCTCTTTTGCTTGGAACATCACGATAGGTGTTGGAACGAACTTATCAATGAAGCTTACTTTGATGTTGTTCGCCGCAAGTACTTCTGCAAACCAGCATGCCGCTTTATCTGAAAGGAAGCGACGGTCATAGCCAATAACGAAGCCATTCTTGGCTGCATCTTCATTATTGATGATGTTAGCGAGCGCTTGCGCTACAAGGCGAACATTGTCTCTGGTGAATTCTTCACCAATGAAAGCGCGCCAGCCACCTGTACCAAATTTAATCATTAGAAAATCCTTTTAGTCTCATTGCCTCAAGTCGATAAAGACTTGAGGCAAGAGCTGTTCGTTAAATTAAGTGACTAGCCTAGAACAACGACAACATCGTTCACGCTGCCTTCTGCTTGTACTGGGATTGCACCTTCAACTGACTCACCGTTGATAGTGATAGAGGTAACCCCTTTGCTTACTGCATTCGGGTTTTGCACTGTGATGTTGTAAGTCGCGCCACGCCATTGACGAGTAACCTCGAATTCCGGCCAATCAGTCGGGATACAAGGATCGACTGTTAATCCTTCAAAGCCTGTGCGAACACCAAGAATAAAGTTGGTTACCGCGAAGTAAGCCCAACCAGAGGTACCCGTTAACCAAGGGTGGTTTGCACGACCATGGTCTTGATGATCTTTACCCATGATGAACTGCACGTACGAGTATGGTTCTGCGTAACGTGTTTCAATCATGTCGTTTTGGTTGTACGGGTTCAGTGCGTCGTAGAACTTCATCGCACGGTCACCACGACCTAGCTTCGCTTCTGCTACCCAAGCCCATGGGTTCGGGTGAGAGAAGATTGCGCCATTCTCTTTTACGCCTTGATAAACGCGAGTCACAAAGCCGATATCATCGTTTGGTGTTGCGAATGAAGGAGAATTTAGGTGCAAGCCGTATTCAGAGAATAGGTTCTCATCAACAGCGTCCATCGCTTTCTCGCCACGCTCTTGAGAAACCGCGCCAGATAGAACCGCTAGCGTGTTTGACTCAAGGTGTACACGACCTTCAGCTTGTTGAGCGGTACCGATCTTGTCGCCATTTTTTGTTAGACCACGGATGTACCAGCCACCTTCGTCATCCCATAGGTGTGTTTCACACGCTTCACGTACGTTCGCGGCCATTTCTGTGTATTTAGCAACGTCAGCATCGTTATTACGGAACTTAGCAAGATCTAGGAATTCTTGTAGAGCCCAGAAGTGCAAGAATGAAACCATTGAAGATTCACCGCCACCAAGGTTTAAACAGTCATTCCAGTCTGCACGAAGACCCTTACAGATACCGGTTTGCCCCACGTATTCTGCAGAGAAGTTCAGTGCCGCTTTCATGTGTTCATAAACGGTCGCTTCGCCACCGTCTGCGTATGGAATTACTTCATCAAAGAAGTCGTGTTCACCGGTTTCCATTACATACTTGATGATAGTCGGAACGATCCATAAGTGATCATCAGAACAGGTGTCTTCAATGCCGTGGATCTTGTCGTCATCTGACGGTGTTGGAACAACCGTTGGTGATTTTGAAGGTTCAACGTCTGCTTTTTCTGGATCGAACCAGTCTGGATCGAACAAGTGTAGACCATAGCCCGCTTTCACTTGGCCGCGAAGCAGGTCGATAATACGTTTCTTGGTCATTTGTGGGTTGGCATGAGGTACTGAGATTGCGTCTTGCGCAGTATCACGGTAACCAAGGCCAGTACGACCACCCACTTCAATGAAGGATGCAAAGCGAGACCAAACAACACAGGTTTCCGCTTGGTATAGCGTCCATGTGTTGATCATGGTGTCTAAGCCTTCGTTTGGAGACTTAACTTGGAATTTGTTGCAACGCTCGTCCCAGTGATCTTTGATGCCTTGGAAAGCGGCATCGACGTTGGCTGTGTCTTGGTACTTTTCACGTAGGCGCTCGCCGTTGCCTTTACCGATACCGAGTACATAAGCAAAGCGAACTTCTTCACCCGGCTGAATCGTAAATTGCTTGTGCAGAGAACCACAGTGGTTGTAACAGGTTTGAGCGCTGTTAGAACATTTACCGTTCTCAACGGCAATTGGGTTCGCTTCATCACGGTACATGCCAAGGAAGTTGTCACGTTGGCCGTCGTAGCTATCTGGTGAGAAAGTTGAAGCTAGGTAGTAGAAACCTTCAAAGTCGTTAGTGTTGTAGTACAGGTCGTATTCAAGAACACCTTCTTGGTAAGACGTACCCGCAGAGTACAAAGACATCTGATGGTTCTGATTATCCGATTGGATGTGGCTGAACGAGAACTCAACAAATGAGAAAGTACTGATGGTTCTTGGTTTGTCAGTGTTGTTCTTTAGTACCACGTCCCAAACTTCCGCATCTTCACCCTTAGGAACGAATAACGTTTTGGTTGCTGTAATACCACTGTATTCACACTTGAATTTTGAGTATGACAGGCCATGGCGTACTTCGTAGTTCGCTTCATCTAGGCTCTTTGCCACAGGCTGCCAAGAGATAGACCAGTAATCGCCCGTCTCATCATCACGCAGGTAAACATAGTGTCCTGGACGGTCGAAGGTGCCGTTTGGACGGAATTTAGTAACACGGTTGTATTCCGGAGAATTGTAGAACGAGTAACCGCCCGCATTGTGCGAAATTACGGTACAAAATTTTTCAGTACCTAGGTAATTGGTCCAAGGTGCTGGTACATCAGGGCGAGTGATGACGTATTCGCGATTGTCGTTATCGAAATAGCCGTATTTCATTGTCATTTCCTTTTTAACAAACTGCATCTATGCAGCTAATTTTTAAATAGTGATGCTGAGTCGAATCTGACTGAGCACCTTAATCAGGGGAAGCAAGTACTCGACTTGAGTGTGCTTTGGTTTCGTTTTATTGAGCTTTCCAAGGGTTGCGATAATCAACATTGAGTCTGTCGAGTAATGGCAGGTGGCCCTTTAGGCGAGATAGGTAATCTAGCCAGTTTCGGTTGTTTTTATGTGTCCAACATCCTTCAGCTAAAGCGCTAATTCTTGGAAATACCATGTAATCCATGCGCTTTTGATTGGTAACGATCTCACACCATAGAGCACACTGAATTCCGCGGATCCGCTTACGAATTGGATCGGTGTCGGATATCTCAGCGAGGGCTTCGTAGGTATAAGCTTGTTCTAAGGGGATAACGGCAGCCCAATCTACGCCCGGTTCTTCCGGTGCATAATCTTGGGTCATGTCGAGATAGGTAAACTGTGCTGGTTGCAGCACCACATCAAAGCCTTGGCGAGCACAATTGATAGCGGCTTCTTCACTGAGCCATGAATAGATGATGGTCTCTTTGCTCACCTTGTCGCCGTGCTGTGCTTCTTCCCAGCCCACCATGCGCTTGCCGAGTTGCTTGAGTTTGTTTTCGGCATAGCGGAATAGGTGACCTTGTAGATCTTTGCTGTCTTGGTACTGGTGCTCTTTCATCAGTGCTTGAGCGGCAGGGCTATTGGTCCACACACCGGGTGGTACTTCGTCTGCGCCCATGTGGATCAATTCGCTAGGGAAAAGCTCTGCAACTTCTTCAATCACAGCATCTAGGAATTGGTAAGTACCCGGTAAACCTGGATTTAGCACGTTGTCGTTGTAGTGCTGAATACTCTTGTATTGTGTGGTGTCTGCTTGCTCAACTAGCATGTCTGGTAGTGATTTTATCGCGGCGCGGCAGTGGCCTGGGATGTCAATCTCAGGGATCACCGTGATGCTGCGTTGCTCTGCGTATTCAATGACTTCGCGAATCTGTTGCTGCGTGTAGAAGCCGCCATAGTTATCCGCAAGGTGGGTGTATTGCGGTTCTAATGCATGATCAGGACCTCGCCAAGCGCCGATTTCAGTCAGCTGAGGCAGGCTCTTAATCTCAATTCTCCAACCTTCATCGTCAGTTAGGTGCCAATGAAATACGTTGAACTTGTAGTGCGCCAGTTGATTGATTAAACGCTTCACTTGCTCTACCGAGTGGAAGTGACGCGCGCAGTCCAACATCATGCCTCGGTACTTAAAGCGAGGGTGATCGGCGATTTTGCAGCATGGAATAGAAAAACTTTCGGCATCCAGTTGTTGAATCAATTGAATCAATTGAATCAGACTTGCCACGGCGTGTGTAAACCCAGACTGGCTACCTGATTCAACAATTATTTGTTGTTCAGTAATGCGGAGTTTGTATTCTGCTTCGTCTAATGTTGGATTGCTGCGAAATAGAATGTCGCCGCTTTCGTCTTTTGAAAGTTCAGTTGAAAGCTCATTCGAAAGAGATATTTCAAAGGTAGAAAGTAATTCTTGCTGCAACCAAGAGACGGCTTTATCTGCAAGGTGAGATTGAACCTCAATCTTGCATTCACAGCTTAGCGCGAAGCTACCTTGCTTGAGTTCGATCTGATTTGGTTGAGGAATCAATGCAATTTCAGCAGCGTTAACTTCAGGTATTTGATTACGTTCACGGTACGGCGAAGCCAGTACTATGGGTGATATCGCGACAGGCAGTACCGATGTTTCGCCATCATGATGTGATTGGATAAAGGCATCATTAAGGCCATCAGAATAGAAGCGGAATGGGGCGCTTTGAATACTGAATTCAAGGTAGTAATGGTTATTGGCCTTTAACACGGGCGAACTTGGTTTGAACGAGCAATAGCTTCCAACTTGAGTCAGTTCACCTTGCGATAGACTCTCAGGAAGGATGAATCGGTCAAATGCAAAATGCAGAGACCAATCTTTTACGTCGAGGTCACTTAAATTATGTACCGTAAGGCCAAATCGGCAGTTATTTTTTTGTTCAGAAAGAACAGCTAAGTCGATGCGATAATTCATATAACTTCCCTGCTAAGCCTGTTGATACAAGTTGTGTTTTGACTTGCCGGCAAACATCAATGCGCCTTCGATAGCGTCAAATTGAGGTTTAACGATCCATTGTTGTACTGGTGGTGATAGCCAGTTGAGAATACGCTCAGCGATACTTCCCATTAAGCACACCTTGTCAGCGCCTTTTCGATGCAGCGCTAATACAAACATTTCGATATCGGCTGCAGTCTGCTTAAGCATCTCTATAGCCAGTTCATCGCCTTCATTTGCCAGTTGAAAAATGACGGGAGAGAATTGACCGTAATCTTTTGGAATCGCGCCTTTTGACCATGCCACGATCGCATCAACATCATTATTGAAATGATTCATAACATGTTGAGTCAGTGGGGTTTTGTTACGAATACCATCTTCAGCGAGTAGAACTTGCTGAATTAAACGAAGGCCCATCACTGCGCCGCCGCCTTGGTCAGAAATTGGAAATTCACGACCACCAACCACGTGTTGTTCGCCGTTGTTTAGGTAGATACCACATGAACCTGTACCACCAATCATGATCGCGCCGTCTTGGCCATTATGTGCACCAATACATGCACCATAGGCGTCTGTATTGAGTGTCATACTTGCGAAAGGGTGTGCTTGTGCCATGAAGTCGAGCCATGCTGACTTCTGTTCAGCACCAGCTAGCGCCAAACCAACATGCATATTAGAAAAATCGTTAGAGTTGAGTTGCCCTTGTTGTGCGGCTTTAGTAATCGCATCAACAATTGAACTCATTGCAACATCGACACCCAAAAGGATGTTGGCACTGCCACTTTTCGCTTCACCAATGAGTTTGCCTTGGTCATCACGAATGCGAGCACGGCAAGATGTACCGCCACCATCAATACCTACGTAGTAAAGCGTCATGATTATTGCTCCTTACTTTGTGCTAGGAAGTTGAATTGCGCAGCCGTTGCTAGCAAATACCACGCTCCATGAGGGATCCATTGTTCACCCCAGCGCCAGTTTTGAAGCATGTCGTCTTTCTGTGCTGGTGGGTTGAATGCGATGTCTTGTTCGTCTTCGAACCCTGCCGTGATGCCATTGCAAATCCCGCCTTTGGCATTGAAGAAACCAAGTTGTGGTAGATAGTCTGGGTTGTTATGACCGTGGCCATCAAGCATGCTCATGTGGTAAGGATTCAATCCTAAAATCCAATCAAGGCTGTTTTGTGACAGTTGGATTAAGCGCTTTTGAAGATCGGCATTTTGAATGTGTGGTTGAACTAAGTACGCCATGGTCGCAATTGAGCCAAGACGCGCGTTTTCGCCTTGCCACCAGTAGCCAGTTTCGTTTTGTTGAGCGACGAAGAAGGCATCACGTTTATCACCATCGACAGATTTTACGTATTGTCTTGGGTAGCCAAATGGGTTGATGACTTTGTCGGTAATGTTGATTTCGAACTGACAAGCTTGCTCAACAACCACACGTGCTTGTTCTTTCAACTCAGTGTCAATTTCATTATCGATGTACTCGCACAGAGCAATTACAGGAAGGCCAGCTTCAGCTGCATGGAAATAGGGGCGAGAGCCATCAGCATTAGCTGACCAAAAGTGCTCAAATGAATCATCAGATTGCTGACGTGCGATCAAGCGACTAGCCCAAGTTCTTGCTTCTGTTAGGTATTGCTGGTCTTGAGTTACGCGATACAGCTCATTGGCTGCGAGCAGGGCACAATACTCATCGATGATGTTCTCTTCACCATCGTTTAGGTACTGGAGGTTGTACTCTTTTAGGTGCCAGTAACCCTTAACAGCCGTTTCAAGGTAGGTGTGGCTCGAGTAACTGCCCGAGGTTTCAAGTTCAGATGCAGCAGCTAATGCGGCGATAGCAACGCCCGCACCTTGTCGGTAGCCCGCTTGCAAGTCCGTTGATTTGTTACCTTCTTGAGTGGCGTATGCGCAGATGTCACGTTGATTGATGTCTTTACTCCACTTGTCGAATACCGTCATGTAAAAGTATCCGTCAGCGTCTTGCATACGCACTAAGAAATCGGCACCGAATAGGGCTTCTTCCACTAAACGAGTCATAGAGAATTTAGGAAAGTCTGGGTTATTGCTAGTCAAGCGCACGCTTTTGAGCATGTTCCAAACAACCATCGGAATTTGTTGTGGGTTGAGATAATTGCCATAAGATAGGTGGCTAAAGTACTTACTTACATCACCCGATGCGTCGTACCAACCGCCATGAACATCGACGTATCTGTCAGTGCCCATAATTTGTGCTTGTCGATCTTTTTTGTCGAAACTACCGCCACAGCGTTGTGACTTAAAGTAATGAAGCACATCAGAAAACGTGTGGTTCATTAATAGGTTGCTACCAATCACAAATACTTCAGAGCGTAGGTTGTCAAAACGTAGGTAGTAGCGACCTGATTCAGTGAATGAACTGAAATCGATAGTGAAGAATTGCCCTTGATGCCAATTTGCTACGCGGCCTTGTTTAACCACATCAAAACTTCCGACAGTGATATGGTTGTCGGCACACACCAAAAGTGCAGTCGTACTTGATAAGCGAGCTTTCTTGGTTTGCAGAATAGCCTGCTTTGGAGCCGTGGATTCGTAGCCAATATGGTTGGTCAATAACAGCATCAATATTCTCCGACAGTCCTAGTTTCTATTGGCTAGGTACTTGAATGTTTTGGATATAAAATATTTTGGATATAAATAGTTAGGGCCCGCAGACCCTAACTTGGTTTTATTGCTTAGCTTTCGTGTAGGTAACAACGCACAAAGTGGTTATCAGCTAACTGCGTAACCCCTGGTAACTGCTCTTTACACTTGTCCATTGCATGAGTGCAACGGCCTGCAAATGGGCAACCTGCAGAGACTGGTGTCCAAAGAGGGATCTCACCTTTGTTGCCTGCGAGTTGTTCGTGGATCGATTTTTTAGGATCTGGAACCGCAGAAACAAGCAATTGGGTGTAAGGATGCTGAGGGTTAGCAATCACATCATCGGTATCGCCCCATTCCACCATGTGTCCTACGTACATCACTGAAAGATCTTCAGCAATGTAACGAGCGGTTGCGATATCGTGGGTGATGTAAAGTAGAGACATTTGTTTCTCAAACTTCATTTCTTCCATCAGGTTCAAAACACCAGCACGAATCGATACATCAAGCATCGATGTTGGTTCATCGGCTAATACAACTTCTGCACCAACTGCAATGTTACGGGCTAGGTTGACACGTTGACGCTGACCACCAGAGAGTTGATGAGGGTACTTTTCTGCCGTTGCTTGTGGTGGCACTAAGCCAACTTGCTCTAGAAGATCGTACACACGTTCCTGTAACTCTTTCTTGTTGCCCGGAGATACTTTTTTGTGGATCAACAATGGTCGAGCTATGTGGTGAAAGATGTTATGTGTTGGGTTCAGGGAACCAAACGGGTCTTGCCATACCATCTGCACGCCTTCACGGTAGTGCATAAGATCTTTTCTGCTTGAGATCTCTTGGATATCACGACCTTTGTATTCGATCGTACCGCCCGAAGGCGCGTACATTTTTGCGATCATTTTTGCTGTTGTTGATTTGCCTGAACCTGACTCACCAACCACAGCTAGGCCGCGACTTTTATACATCTTGAATGATACGTCGTTAATCGCACGCATCATTGGGGTTTGAATTGTGGTACTGCTTATTGGGAAGTCTTTTACGACATTCTTGCCTTCTACCAATAATTGACCGAAATCTTTGCTCATAATTGTCTCCAGAATCCTTATTCGCTTTGCTTGCATTTCGGCGGTCGAGCCGCCTTATTCGTTATTCACGCTGAATCAGCGTGCAAGCTATAGCTTCCTTTGTACTATTGGGTCACCGTACAGGTGGCAGTTAGACAAATGTCCCGGGTCGATAGAACGCAGCTTGGTTGGCACCTTGGTACACGTTTCATGTACACGATCACAACGAGCTTGGAAACGACACCCTTCAGGGATCTCTAACAGGTTCAGAGGGTTGCCCGGAATGCCTGCTAGTTTTGTCTTTGGCCCTGTTAGTGGAGGGAAAGAACTTCCCAGCCCTTTGGTATAAGGGTGGTAAGGGTTTTCTAGAATATCTTGAGCATTGGCAACCTCAATGAGCTCACCTGAGTACATGATGCCGATACGGTCAGAGAACTCGACCATCAATGACAAGTCATGGGTGATGAACAGAATCGAGAAGCCAAACTCTTCTTTTAGTGCATAGATCTTTTGCAGGATTTCGCGTTGAACAACCACATCAAGTGCGGTCGTTGGCTCATCCATAATGATAAGCTTTGGATTCAATGCTAAAGCGATAGCAATAACCAAGCGCTGACGCATGCCGCCAGAGAATTGGTGAGGGTAGTCACTCAATCGGCTCGGGTGAATATCTACGATTTCAAGTAGACCTTCAGCGCGTTGCTTAGCTTGCTCACGAGTCATGTTGGTGTGACGCATAATTACGTCACAGAACTGCTCTTCCATTGGTAATACAGGATTGAGTGCGTTCATCGCACTCTGGAATACCATCGACATCTCGCTCCAACGGAACGCTTGCATACGGTCATCACTGTATTCAAGGATGTTCTCACCATTGAAGATAACCTCACCACCACTGATGTAAGCGGGCGGCTTATGCAGACGCATAAGAGAGAAAGCAACAGTTGATTTACCACAGCCAGATTCACCAGCTAGGCCGAATACTTCACCTGGAGCAATGTCGAAACTTACGTTGTTACACGCACGTACATCGCCAGACTCTGGGATGTAATCCACGCATAAATTGCGGATAGAAATTAGTGGTTCAGACATGATTATTTATCTCCGCTCCAAAGTGCATTTTGTGGTGGTAGTTCAGGTTCACGTTCTTCTTTGTCTTGTGCTGCTAATTTCTTCCAACGCTTCATACCTTTGTGAGAACGCAGTTGCGGGTTGGCAATTTCATCGACAGCGAAGTTAAGTAGAGCAAGACCAGTTACAAGTAGTGTCAATGCGATACAAGGAGCCAACAGTTCCCACCAAGCGCCAATCAGCATTGATGAAGAGGTTTGAACGTTGTAAAGCATGATGCCCCAGCTGATTGTGTTCGGGTCACCAAGACCTAGGAACGAAATCGTTGCTTCCATCATGATTGCGTACATCACCGAGCCGATGAAGCTCGCGCCAACGATAGAGATAAGGTTTGGAAGAATCTCTACGAAGATAATACGAAATGAAGATTCACCCAGAACTTCAGCGGCTTTTACAAACTCTTTTTCACGCAGTGCTAAGGTCTGGGAACGAACAACACGCGCGCCCCAAGCCCAGGACATAAAGCCGATAACCAAGGTTATGGTGAGTGGCCCTGCCTCACCGATAAAGGCTGCAACTACGAACAGTAATGGGTATTGAGGAATAACCAGCATGATGTTCATTGCGGCTGTCAGAACATCATCGACACGGCCGCCAAAGTAGCCTGCGGAAACACCGATAACCGTTGCTAGTAAACATACGGTAAGACCCGCACCAAAACCTACAGCAAGAGATACGCGTGCGCCGTATACCACTTGTGACCAAACGTCACGACCCATACGAGTTGTTCCCAGTACGTGGTCTGCCTTCTTAGACATTATCAACGTACGACGATCGTCTGCTAGGTTTTGAGCAACCCAGCCATCAGGGTTAGTTTGTGCAGACTTAACCACGAAGCCAGGGTATTCGTGTGGATTACCTGTACGTTTGTCTGGCACATGTTTTGTGATCAATGGAGCCGCAATCGCACCAAGAATAAAAATACTTAGGATGATGACGCCGGTTAAGGCCATCGGGTTACGCCAAATGAGTTTTAGAATATCTTTCATGATTATTTACCACCCTTACGAAGACGAGGGTCAAGAACAACGTAAAGCATGTCTGCAACTAGGTTAAAGAACAGCATGAATAGCGTCATGATAAGCAGTTGGCCTTGCAGTACTTGGTAATCACGAGCGTTAATTGCGTTGAAAAGTACGCTGCCAAGACCTGGGTAGTTAAAGATGATTTCGATAATTAACTGACCACCGATTGCCATACCTAGCGACATAGAAAGTGCTGTCACACTTGGTAGCATCGCGTTGCGAGCTGCGTAATTGAATACCACTCGGTTTTCGCTTAGGCCTTTGCCTTTCGCCATGGTGATGTAATCTTCAGCTAGCAGGTTGATCATGTTGTTACGCATGTTTACTAGGAAGCCACCAATTTGAACAATAGATGCACATAGCAAAGGTAAGAAGGCGTGGTAAGCGACATCTTTAATGAATGCCCAGCTTGTCCAATCTGGAATCGTACCTGCGGTATAGGCGTAACCTGTTGGGAACCATTTCAAGCCGATTGCGAAGGTAAACAGCGCAATCATGGCAATAACAACCTGAGGAACGGCTTGTAAAATCAGCATCCCTGGAGTCACAAATGCATCGTATTTGCTGCCACGTTTCCACGCTGCAAAAATACCTAGGATTGAACCAATAGAGAAAGAAAGAATAACGGCGGTGCCTGCTAAGAATAGCGACCAACCAAATGCTCCACCCAACAGAGTATTTACAGAAAGTGGGTAGAATTGAATTGATGTACCAAGCTCCCAGCTTAGAATGTTCTTCATGTATGCGCCGTATTGAACCAGTAAGCCCCCATCAACGAAGCCTAATAGTTCTTTCATTGCAGCAATACGCTCAGGAGTAACTTGTACAGAAGCGTTCGCAAACATCATGGTAACTGGGTCACCAGGCATTGCTCTTGGAATAATAAAGTTTAACGTCGCTGCAACTAATAGCGCGACAAAATAAAATGACAAACGTCTTAAAAAATAACCCATAACTCACACCTTACTCACCCAGATTGTTTCCCTGTTTCTGGATTCAGGTCGCTCCTAGCGAAATTTGGAACGAAAAATCCCCTGACGACTAGCGCCATACTTTCAATTGATAGTGTGGGGATTTTTATAAGCGGCGTAAGAAGTTACGCCGCAAAGATTGAACGATTACTTATTTAACTGGTTTTAGGTCCAGTACATGAAGTAGACGCTCTGGAATACCAGCCCAAATGTTTGGACGGCCTTTTGGATTTTCTTCGTTCCACCAACCAGTGAATCGAGTTGTGTTGTATTGGTACATGTAAGCACCAGACATCACAGGGATTGTCACTTGGTCTGCAGCGATAATTTGCTGGATACCATGTGCAATATCTAGCTGTTCGTTCTTGTCAGCTGTTTTGTAGAAGCTGTTTAGAAGACCATCTAGCTTGTCATTTTTGTAGAAGTGCATAGCGAAACGAGGCATACCATCACCAGATTGTAGTGATGAGTTGTAAGCACTGTTCCAGTACGTGTATGGATCCGCACCGTGGAAGTAGTTTGTGTATGCTACGTCGTATGTACCTTCAAGCATTGCTTGGTTGTAAACAGAGAAGTCAGGTGTACGAGCTTTCGCTTTAATACCGATTTCGTTTAGTTGCTCTACCGCAAGTTGAACTGTGTTGTTGAAGTCAGTCCAGCCGTTTGGCGATTGAATCATTAGTTCGAAAGATTTGCCTGATGGAGTGTCAACAAAACCATCTTTGTTTACATCTTTGAAGCCAGCGTCAGCAAGAAGCTTCTTCGCGCCTTCAGCGTTGTAAGTGTTGAAGCCTTTGTATTTGTCGTGAGTTTTTTCATCAGACCAAGCTTCAAACGCGTAGCCAAGACCTGATGCGAAATCGTTCACAGTACCGCCACCGTAGAATGCGATGTCGATGATAGTTTGGCGGTCAAGAGCCATAGAGAAAGCACGACGGAATTCAACGTTGCTCAATGCTTCATGCTTCGCAGCATCAGGGTGTTTGAAGTTAACGATGAATGCTTGTGTACCTGCTGGCGGGTACCAGTAGTGGTGTTTAGGGCTTGCTGCAGCGTATGTACGATCGATATCTGGAACGAAAGAAGACGTCCAGTCCATTTCACTGTTTACAACTTTACCTAGGAACTGGTCGTTGTTCGCAATTTGTGGAACACGTAGGCAGTCAACATCTAGGTTGTCTGCATCCCAGTAGTTCGGGTTTGCACACTGGATGTACAGTTGCGCTGTAAACGTATCGATTTCTGTAAATGGACCAGAACCTACCGGGTTCTCATTGGTAAACGTTGATGGATCTTTGACGTCTTTCCAGATGTGCTTAGGTACTACAGGTACTTTAGCAATCTCGTAAGGTACGTTTGAGTTTGCTTCTGTTAGTGTGAACTTAACTTGGTTGTCGTTCAGTTTTTCTACAGAAGTTACCCAAGAGTTGATACCAGATTGGTCAAGCTCTGGCTTCTCTTTTACAAGGTTGAAAGAAAAAACAACATCATCAGCAGAGAAAGTTTCTCCATCAGACCATTTAACACCCTTACGAATGTCGAAAACAACGCTCATCAGATCATCTGACATTTTGAAGTTTTCAGCTAGACGGAACACCGGAGTGTTACCGTGCATTTCGTTAAATACTACTAAAGGCTCGTACATGAAGTCAGTTGTAGTATGTAGGTTAGTAGCACCAAGGTACGGGTTAAAGTTACGTACGAATGTAGTGTACTCTTTCGGGTGAACGGTCAGTTCGCTGCGCTCTGCAGCTGTTGCTACTGATGCAAAACCTGTTGTAGCAGTTGCAATAATTGCTGTTGCTATTGCTGTTTTTTTTATATTGGCAAGCATAGCTGTTCCTTACTATTTGCTTTCATTTCACTAATGGATTGAATGTTATCTGTCGCTAATTAGTTAGTAGATACACACTCTAGTTAAAGGCCTACCTCTTCTTCGTTGCTCCAGATTCATCTTTGATTCTGAGAAGTGGTAAGAGTGGCCTGTAGGCCTTTGGCAGGAGTAAGAAAACACCTTATCGATGAATTAATCAAACTCGTTTCCCGTCAAAAACGTTAAAAACACACAGCACCACGTCATTAACGTCAAAATAGCTTGCTTTGGTGGTTTTTTGTGCGCAATTGTTAAGGTGATGTGACTCGCATTTGGTTTTGTGGTGGTAGCTTTTTGTAAGTGGTCACTAACCTTTTCGGCTTTTAATTATCGATGCTTATCTTGCTGTGGTGTAATTGTAGATCTCGGTCACTTACCTATTTTACGTTAAATTTTTCTAGAAAATTAAATCTGCCGTTCTGTTGTGACTCGCTTCTCAAACTGCAACAAAGAGCCGGAGGAATGTGAAATTCAGCCAAGAATAAGGCTCAAAATAGTAACTGAACTGGTGATTGTTTAAGATTGAGCAACGTGTCATTTTGCTTGTTTAATGCCGTAAAAGAAGTGTGTTTGAATCGACGTCATTGTCCTTTGGTCGCGTATGATATTCACAAAAAAGCCCACGCTAGGTGGGCTTCATTATTTACAATAGCTTGAGCTTACTTCAGAGCTAACTGGTCAGTAGTTTTTGTAGCTTATCCCTTAGTGTCTCAATATGAGTTCTTTCAGGTGTCTGTTCTTTACAGTGCTCAAGTATAAACTCGATAGAGCTCAGTACCGTTCGCCAGCGAGGCGTTTTCGGTAGAGTTTCTACACGTAGATATTTGTCTAGCGTTCTAGTTTGCAGGGTACTGCGGTCTAGGTAGACGCGCCACAAGCCACTCTTCTCTGCGAAGGCAAACTTGGTTTCCCCTGTAACAGACTCCCAGTAGATGATGGCATTAGTCATGACATCGACCAGCACTTCACGCATCAGCTCTTGTTTGTTTTTACCTTCACCGGTTGCTTTATCTGCAAGGCGAGTAAATTCACCGCCAAGTTCTTTCAGTTGTTGAAGTTTATCTTTGTCACCCTCAAAGGCGTAGCTTGAAAGTGCCTCAACCGCCGTTTCAAGGTTATTGACTCGGTTTGAGTTAACCCCACCACCAACATTAAAGATATACATGGTGTCGAGCCCTGAGCCTTCAGGTAGCTTAAGGATATCACTTGGTATGCGCTGACGAGTGTCGTCTATATAGATATCAATATCACCACAGTAGTGAGCTTGTTCCACCTTAAGGTATTTAGGCGCAATGATCTCATCGGCCATAGAGCGTTTAAGCTGCTCTTGCCCACGCCTAAATAGTTTTGCTGCAGCTTCGTTGGCAAATCGAATTCGTTGGTCATCACGAATACAGATGATGGCCTCAGGGGCTGATTCTAGCTGCTCTAGCAAGCGCCCTTGAGTTTCTAGCAGGTTCGCTTCAACCATGGCTCTGTGTTTAAGCTCCAGTTGCAATTGATCATTCTCAAGACGCCTTTGCTCAGCTTTACTTGCTGATAAGTGAGCCGTAATTCGCGCCGCCAGCTCTTGTTTGTTGAACGGTTTAGACAAGTAATCGTTGGCACCAGCTTCAAAGCCACGAACACGGTCTTCTGCTTGATTAAGAGCTGTGAGCATGATGATTGGCAACTGTGCATGATCGTATTGCTTACGCAGAGCTTCACACACCTGATAGCCACTCATACCTGGCATCATAATATCGAGCAGAAGTAACTCTGGCTTCTCTTTCTCAATCAGTTCAATGGTTTCTGGGCCGTCACATGCGGTGCGCACTCGATAACCTTCCAATTTCAAGAAACTGTCTAGCACGCGTAAATTTACTGGTTCATCGTCGGCGATAACCAGTAACGGACCGTCTGGATCTTCACTGATAACACTATTTTCTTGTTGGCTGTTATCAATTAAATCTGGCGCTTGGAAGTGCGAATAGCTTCCTGAATCACTGTAGTTATCCAATTCTTCTTGGGTGGCTAAAGGCAGGGTAAAGCTGAACGTCGTGCCAAGCATTGGTTGGCTACTTACGTACAGTGAACCGCCCATCAGTTCAATCAGTTGACGACTTATCGACAACCCAAGCCCTGCACCTTGGCGATAGTTACTTGAGTCTTGTCCTGCTTGAATCAGTGGTTCAAAGATGTGTTCTAAGTATTCAGCAGGTATACCTTGGCCTGTATCAACAACTTGTACACGAATGTTGTCGTCGATAACGCTTGCTGAGATAACAATTTTACCTTCTGATGTGTACTTGATGGCATTGCCCACCAAGTTATACATCACTTGTTCTAATCGTTGAGGATCGGACGAAACCAACCCTAAGTCACTGGGTACTTGGTTAATAATTCGGATTGGCTTATTGCCCAACAGATGATGAGACAATTCTAGTACCAAGCTGGTAGCAGCAGATAAATCAACAGCAGATTTATTTATGTCTAAACTGCCGTAGCGCATTTTGTGGTAATCAAGTAGATCATCGACCAGTGTTGCCAATCTCTGGCCACTATTGATGATGATATCCAACTGGTACTTCTGGTTGGCAGGAATAGGACCGTTTGCGCCAGAGATTAGCGCTTCAGCGATACCTACCATGCCATGTAATGGCGTTCTCAATTCGTGTGATGTTGTTGCTAAGAATTCATCTTTAAGTTTGTTGGCCAGTTGCAACTCTTCATTTTGTTTTTGAATGGTCTTAAGGTTGTCCTCAAGCTCATCATTTTGGCTCTTAATGAGCAGCATCTTTTCACGAATCGAACGTTGCATTCTTTCGAAGCTTACCGCGAGGCGGCCTATCTCATCTTTTCGTTCAGTATTAATCATGGTTTCATCAAGGTCACCCGCAGAGACTTTCTCTGCTGCCCATGTGAGCTTGAGTAACGGTGATGTGATGAAGTTAGACAGATAATGAGATGCGACAAATACAAGAATAATCGCCGTCAACATCACGATCACAAAGATCTTTTCTAACTGATGAATACGGGCAAACGCTTCTTTCTCTGGAAGCTCGACGACGAGTGCCCAAGTCGCATATTTGAGCTCAATTGGAGTATATGCAGCGATGATCGCTTGATCCTGAGCGTTGTCGAAGGTGCCAACGGCCGTTTCTCCTGCCAGAGCTTTATCAACAACATCTAAACTCAGATTAATCGACTCTTGTGAATGGGCAAGGCTACGTGGTAGATGATCATCGCCGACAAGCAAGGTTTGAATATTCGAACTCTTGTTGAGATCGGCAATAAGCTTAGTAATACCATTGATGGGCAGTCTAAACATGGCGTAACTGTGTAGGTAGCCCTGTTGAACGATAGGGGCGCCTAACCATGCGGTCTGTTTACCATTTTCGTCTTTAAAGTCAGAAACGATAACCGGTGTGTAGTCTTCGTTGGATTTGCGTTTGTCTTTTACGTCCTTTTCCAGGCGTTGAAAGGTTTTGCCGAGGTTTGCATCTTTGTACTTACCAGTCAGCAAGTTGGTGCCGTAGTCATCGCGCTTAAAAACTGAATAAGCGATGTTACCGTTAATGTCGACCAATAAAATGTCGTCAAAATCTGAACGCTTAAGCAGCTCTAAATAAGAGTTGTGGTAGCGCTTGTGAAGTAGACGATAGCGCTCGCTGCCAATAAAGCTGCTGGATTCAGGAAGAATCGATGTTTTGATTTGATCGCCCGATCCTTGAATGTAGCGCTGCTGCGCATTAGCGCGTGCTTCGTCAATGTCTAACCCTAGGCGCTGGAATGCATTGATCAAACCATAGAATCGTCCGCCACTGGCATTGGCAAGCTCTGAGCGAACAAAACCCATCACTTGGGATTCTTGAGCTTGTAGGTAATCGACAATTTGCTGCTGTTTAGTATCACGGACGGAAACAAGGTGCGAAGTACTTTGTTCCTGAAGATCCTGACTGTGCGATTGGAGGAAAAATATCGCGATAAGTGTTACTGGGGTAATACTAAGGACAAGAAATGCCAGCATTAGGGTATTTTGAAGGCGCTTAAACTTCTGCTTACGATAGAATCTAAACATAAATTGGGTACTACTTTCCTTTGATGTACTGCTTGAAAGGGATGAAAACAAGTACAGAGAATAGAATTAACGGGTTCCAATTTAACGAAATTAACGAGTTTTTTTACTTTGACAAGTAAGTGGTATTTAAAGCGTGTGCAAAAGCTCATTTTTATGGGGTTTTGATAGAAATATGAACAGACAGCGCAGATATTGACCCTGCGCTGTGTTAGATAGGCTATTTGCTTGCGTGATAGATCGCGAATTTGGTGGTCTTATTTAGAGTCGCGCATTTTCCAAAAGCTTGCTCAATAATTGGAATGTATTTTAAAAAACTGTTCGCAACAATAATCATCTCACCAGAACGCTTCATGTGGTTAGGAGCCTGAGCAAGTAAGGTTTCAGTCGCACTGTAGCTTGTATCCAAACCAGAATGGAATGGTGGGTTACTGATGATGAATTGGTAATCTTTTGATGTGTCAGAGTAGACATCTGAGGCGAAGACATTACCTGTTAAACCATTCGCTTCTAGCGTTGCTTGGCTAGACGCCACGGCAAATGCACTGATGTCGCACATTTCCAGTTCGATATCAGGGTGACGAGATGCCATTACCGCGCCCAATACGCCTGCACCACAACCGAAATCCAGTACTTTACCTTTCAGTTTTGGCAGGGTATCAAGTAATAGTTGGCTACCAACATCAAATTGACCATGACTGAAGACGCCTGGAAGACTTTTCACGGTTAGTGATTGTTCACCAATGTTAACCGTGTAGGTTTTAAACCACTCTTGCAGGTTGAAGGCTGGTGGTTGCTCGAAGCATTGACCCCAGTAGAAAGAACAACGACGCGCTGAGTCGTATTTCACGACTTTGCCGTAAGGAGCGAACATTTTCTCGATACTTTTAACACCTGAACGATTTTCGCCAACTACGACAATCTCGGTATCTTTACCTAGCTTGGCAAATAACATCGCCAGCAGAAATTCCGCTTCCGCTTTGGCCTTTGGCCAGTACAGCATCACTAAATCGGCTTTGGTCTCTTCGGTAAACTCCGCACCATAAAAACGTTGGATGGTGTTGTAGCCTTCTAATTGACGGTAGTAGCTGTAATTAGAAGTAAACACGGTGACTGATTCACAATGTTTCGCTAATTCAACAGGGAATAAGTCTTCAGCCTCACCGGCAACTAAAACATGTTTGCCTTCAAAGTAGGCAAGTTGGCGCTCAGCAATTTGGCTTGGGGCAATATAAGCTGACATAGGACACTCTATTGAATCGTTAGCAAAAAATGAGGGCGGATTTTCGCATAATCCGCCCAAAGCTTGAAGTGTTTAATACGGGTTCGGCAACCAAGTTGCTGAACAGTTGATCAACTCTTGTCTTGCTGGTTTAAAAAGTCTTTAAACTCTTCATCGTAAATATTGAAAAGAACGATAGTAATAGCAAAGATCAGTGGGCCGTAGATAAGACCAATTAGGCCAAAAAGTTGAATACCACCCAACAGTGAGAAGAAGATCATTAGGGTATTCATGCCTGCACTGCCTTGCATCAACAGTGGTCGCAACAGGTTGTCAATTGAGCCAACAATCGCGACACAGTAAACCGTTAGGAAAATTGCCCACGTGGTATCGCCGGTTAGGAATAAGTAGGTTGCGGCTGGGATCCAGATTAGAGCAGTACCGACCACTGGGATGAAAGAGGCAAAGCCCATCATAGTGCCCCAGAACAACCCAGGGAAACCAGCAATCCACATACCTAAACCACCCGCAAAACCTTGCGCTATTGCGGTTAAGAATGAGCCCATAACTGCAGACTTAGAAACTTGCTCAATCTCAGTGAGGAGCTTGTCTTCTTGGCTACGAGATAGCGGAAGAATATGACGAACCACACTGATGATTTTGTCGTGATCTCTTAATAAAAAGAACAGAACAAACAGCATCAAGAAGAAATCCATTAAGAAGTTGGTCGCATCACCAAGGATTTTCGCACTGATACCAACCAGTTTAGAACCAAAACTTGTCGCGAATTCTCCGACTTTCTGTGCGATGGCTTGGGGCTCAATGTTGTCGAAAGGCAGGTAGTTATTCACAAACGACAGCGCTTTGACCACAAGTGGGTGTGCAAACAGAGTCTGAATACCGCCGTGGGTCACCCATTGGTAGGTGTTCTGAGAGAACAGAGAGCCTTGCTGAACAATTGCTGCGAATACTGCCAATAAAGGGATAACAATAATGAAAGTCAGAATCACACAAGATAGCAGAGAGACGATGTTTTCTTTATTCGGGAGCTTTTTTTCAAGCCACTCATGGATCGGGAACATCAATAGTGAAATGATAAAGGCCATCACGATTGAGTTGACGTACGGCTCTATAAGCAAGTAACAAGCATAAGCCGCCGCAAGTAGGGCAATGATGATCACCCAGTGGCTGGTATTGATTTTGAGTTTTTCTGACACGTTAATGGTCTCTATATTTGCGTTCTGAGTTTATAATGGCTGCAAAACAGAGAGTTAGCAATGAGGAGTTTTGATAATGGGATGCTGTAATAAAGATAAGAAATGCCAAGACGAAGAACAGCAAATAAAAAAAGAGATCCCTTGGTTCAGAATGTTCCTAGGTACGCTGATGTTGTTGGTTTTTCTTTTCTGGGAACGTTAGACGTTTTTCGTTAGGTTTTCGAATAAATTGACGGGTAATTAAGCGGAGATATCCGCGGTTGATTACTTGAACGTACTAGGGCGTGTTGACCTTTCGTGGTTAAATTTTGTTCGAGATAAAAGCGTTTTAATCGCGGCGAGGGGGAAGTAGCCTAGTCATTCTAAGCAAATCTCCCTCAACAAAGAGTAAAACGCTTTTAGCCGAACCCTTCGGGCAGCGTTTGCTGGTCATTTCTACTGCGTTATCGGCTTCTCATGTAGGCTAGCTACACATCAAAGCCTCTGCCTTGTGTAAATACCCAGCAACTCGCTGCAAAAATCAGCTCGAAAGATCAACACGCCCTAAAAAGGGCTGCATCTAATGCAGCCCTAAATTCAATCGGTTAGCGACTTATAAAGTGCTTTCGATTATTTGCTTTCAGCAGCAATGATCGCAAGAGAGCGGTCAGCAGCTTCTAGTGTTGCATCCAGTTCTTTTGAACCATGAGCAAGAGAAGTAAAGCTTGCTTCGAATGCTGAAGGTGCAAGGTAAACACCGTGATCTAACATTAGATGGAAGAAGCGCTTGAAGCGTTCTACATCACACTTAGTTACATCTTCGTAGCACGTTACCGTTTCTTGGTCTGTGAAGAAGAAACCAAACATACCACCAACTTGGTGAACTAGCATAGGGATACCATGCTTGTCAGCAAGTTGCTTGAAGCCATTTGCCAACTGCTTAGTTTTAGACGCTAGACGCTTTTCGTTGCCTTCTTCTCTCAGAAGATTCAAGCATGCGTAGCCAGCAGCCATTGCAACAGGGTTACCAGAAAGCGTACCTGCTTGGTAAACAGGCCCCGTTGGTGCGATGTATTGCATCACGTCTTTACGACCACCAAAAGCACCCACTGGCATGCCGCCGCCAATCACTTTACCAAGACACGTTAAGTCTGGCTTGATGTTGTAGTAAGCCTGAGCACAACCTTCAGCAACGCGGAAACCTGTCATTACTTCATCAAAGATTAGCAATGCACCTTCTTGATCACAGATCTCACGTAGACCTTCGTGGAAGCCCTCTACTGGTGGGATACAGTTCATGTTGCCCGCGACAGGCTCAACGATGATACACGCGATCTCACCTTTGTTTGCTGCGAAGATTTCACGTACTGAATCTAGATTATTGAAAGTTGCAGTTAGCGTTAGTTTCGCAAAATCAGCCGGTACGCCTGGAGAGCTTGGTTGACCTAAAGTCAGTGCGCCAGAACCTGCTTTTACAAGTAGGCTGTCTGCGTGGCCGTGGTAACAACCTTCAAACTTAAGGATTTTGTCACGACCAGTAAAACCACGAGCGAGACGAATCGCACTCATTGTTGCTTCTGTACCTGAGCTCACCATACGCAGCTGTTCCATTGATGGAACCATCTCAGATACAAGTTCAGCCATTTTGATTTCAGTTTCGGTTGGAGCACCAAAGCTAAGGCCGCGTTGAGCTGCTGCAATAACAGCGTCACGAATAACAACGTGGTTGTGACCAAGGATCATTGGACCCCAAGAGCCAACGTAATCGATATATGCTTTACCATCAGCATCAAAAATAAGTGGGCCATCAGCGCGTTCAACGAAGATAGGAGAACCACCTACGCCATTGAATGCACGAACTGGAGAGTTTACGCCACCAGGAATAGTTTGCTGTGCTTTTTCGTACAGCTCTGCTGATTTGGTCATTGATATATCCTCTTTTGACTGTCGGACCAATTGGCACGCATTGTACCTATCCGGAATCCAACTAGGAATGCCTTCGCTGATATAATCACCCGAATCTGGTTGTTTTGTGTGGTTACGCGTTTTAATTGTCAGATATTGGCGAGTTTACAGCAGTAAAAGGAACGATCCTGTGGTGAATACTTGAACGTTTCAGTCAGGTATTAGATAATCACCAGAATATAAGAAAATACTCAACAACTATGGTCTCGATTTAGATTTGTATCATGTTGTTTTTGACACAGGTAAGAGAGGTTGTCGTGAGCGAAGTAAATATCCCATTGTCTTTTTCTGATGCAGCAGCTACCCGCGTACAAACGCTAATTGCTGAAGAAGAAAACCCAGAGCTAAAACTGCGTGTATACATTACAGGCGGCGGTTGTAGTGGCTTCCAATACGGCTTCACATTTGATGAAAAAGTAAATGATGGCGACACTACCATTGTAAATAGCGGTGTGACGCTGGTTGTTGACCCAATGAGCCTACAGTACTTAATGGGCGGCATGGTTGATTACACTGAAGGCCTAGAAGGCGCACGTTTCTTTGTGAACAACCCGAACGCGACAACAACATGTGGTTGTGGCGCATCATTTAGCGTTTAGCGTGCACGAAAGGTAGCTTGAACGGAAAGCTACATTAGAAATATTTTAAACGCCGAGCCAATGCTCGGTGTTTTTGTTTGTAAAAAATACACCATACAAAACAGACAGTAAGTCGACTTATTCTAGGCATGTACGCCAAGGTTATTTTGGGTGGTTATGCTTAAGTTTAACCTTATTCATTTGCTTTATAGTAAACGCCATATTTTTTAAACTGTCGATAGCGTCCAACTTCGTTGGGTGTGGGTCTGTTAAAGTTACCTCTGTGCATCAGGATGTTGCATATGACGGTGTTAAGCTAATTAGCGCGCCTCAATCACATCGGACAAAAGGATTTGCTATGCCCACTCTATTTTCTAACTCTCCATTTTTTCAGAAACTGAAGCAGCCGTGGTTGGTTTCTCTGGTTCTAGTTGTACTGTTGTCGATTTGGCTTGGTTTAGGAGTGGGGCAAGCGGAAGAGTCGCCAGAAAAAAAGCGACAGAAATTCCGTTGGCTAAGGTTTCCTTTCAAACATTCACTTCATCCCCCACCTTTAAAACCATAGATCTTTATGGTCGCACAGCACCCGATAGGCATGCTCGATTGGGAGCGGAAGTCGCGGGCAAGATTGTTAGGTTGAACGTTGTGAAAGGCGATACGGTTAAAGTAGGGCAAGCCATTGCTCAGATAGATAAAGGTGACTTAGAGATTCAGCTAGAGCGAGCTTCTGCTTTATATCGCTTGAAGCAGAAGGAATTCAAAGCGGCGCAGTCGCTGAAAAAAAGAGGGCTGCAAGGCGAGATAGCCTACACCACAGCTGAGGCTTCGTTAACTGAAGCGAAGGCTATGAAGCGTAATGCTGAACTGGCTCTAAAAAATACAGTCATCACATCGCCTTTCTCCGGTGTGGTTCAAGACTTGATGGTTGAGCTTGGCGATTTCGTAGGCGTCGGCGATCCGGTTGCGGGTGTGATTGATCTTGACCCTCTGGTCATCGAAGCCGATGTCAGTGAACGTCATATCCAGCATTTGTTAGTCAATCAATCTGCTTTGGTTCGCCTGTTAGGGAGAGAAGAAGCGGAAGGTCGGCTGCGTTACGTCTCTCGAATCTCTTCTGCCTCAACCAATACCTTCCCTATTGAGATTGAAATCGACAACTCAGATGGCCTGTTACCTGCGGGTGTTAGTGCTGAAGTCACCCTTAATCTAGAAACAAGAGATGCTATCAAGATAACACCTGCGATGCTGGCACTGGATGAGGCCGGTAATCTTGGGGTCAAAACTTTGGTTTCAATTGACGACTCACCAACCGTGAAATTTATAGGTATTCAGCTAGTAAAGGCAGAACAAGATGGAGTTTGGCTCACAGGGTTAGGTCAGCGAGTTGATATTATAACTGTAGGCCAAGGGTTTGTGCGTGATGGTGATTCTGTGATTGCTGTTAAGCAAGGTGCTGAACTCTCTAACGTAACCGCAGAGTAGGAGATAACCGATGTATTCAATTATTGATGCAGCCTTGTCTCGCGCTCGAACAATGCTCTCTCTTTTGGCACTCATATTGGTCGCAGGTGTCGTTACCTATATCACGATCCCCAAAGAATCGAGCCCCGACATTACCATCCCGATTATCTACGTTTCTGTTGGGCACCAAGGTATTTCGCCAACCGATGCAGAACGCTTATTGGTTAGACCGATAGAACAAGAGCTGAGGTCGATTGAAGGCGTAAAAGAGATGACCGCAACCGCAGCAGAAGGCCACGCCTCAGTTGTGTTGGAGTTTAATGTTGGCGTTGATCTCACCAAAGCGATGGCTGATGTGCGTGATGCTGTCGATTTAGCCAAACCAAAATTACCAGAAGACAGTGATGAGCCGACCGTGAATGAGGTGACGCTCGCGTCTGAGCAGCCAGTGTTGTCAGTTGTTCTGTTTGGTACCGTTCCTGAGCGCACCATAGTGCAAATTGCTCGAGAGCTTGGGGACAAGCTCGAAAGCTATCGCCAAATTCTAGAGGTCGATATTGCGGGCGATCGCGATGACATCGTCGAGATCATTGTCGATCCGCTGTTGATGGAGAGCTACAGCTTAGATCAAGCGGATATCTATAACCTGATCGCTCTGAACAATCGAGTGGTCGCCGCTGGTTTTGTTGACACTGGCTACGGACGTTTCTCAGTCAAAGTTCCTTCGGTGTTTAACTCTTTAAAAGACGTACTTGAGTTGCCTATCAAAGTGGATGGTAAACAGGTTGTAACCTTTGGTGATGTGGCCACGGTTCGTCGAGCGTTTCGAGATCCTGAAAGCTTTGCCCGTTTAGATGGTAAATCTGCGGTGGTCTTGGATATCAAGAAGCGTGCGGGTGAAAATATCATCGAAACCGTAGAGTTAGTTAAAGCGGTTATGGCTGGTGTTCAACAACAAGCGGAATGGCCCAATAACTTATTGGTTAAATACACCTGGGATGAATCTAAAGATGTGAAGATCATGCTCAACGATCTTCAAAACAATATTTTATCTGCCATCATTTTGGTGGTGATCGTTATCATCGCCATTCTTGGTGTTCGAACCGCGTTATTGGTTGGAATTTCAATACCTGGATCATTCCTCACGGGATTGTTGGTGTTGTCTGTGTTTGGTCTAACCGTCAACATTGTGGTTCTGTTCTCTTTGATCATGGCCGTTGGTATGTTGGTCGACGGCGCAATTGTTGTTACCGAGTTTGCCGATAGGCGAATGCAAGAAGGTGAAGGTAGAAAAGAAGCTTACCGAGACGCAGCGAAACGGATGGCGTGGCCGATAACCGCATCGACAGCGACAACCTTAGCTGCATTTGCTCCGTTACTGTTTTGGCCTGATGTGACAGGCGAATTCATGAAGTTTCTGCCACTAACACTGATTGCAACGCTAACCGCTTCATTGATTATGGCGTTGTTGTTTGTACCGGTATTAGGTGGCTTGATTGGCAAACCTCAATACGTATCGCCCAAAAGCCAAGCTCGAATGGTGGCACTGCATAATGGTGATTTTTCACAAGCCACAGGTTTAACTAAAGTGTACTACCACACGCTTTCGATTGCGATTAAACACCCATTTAAGATTCTGTTCAGTGCGATATTGCTCGCGGTTGCAGTTGGTTTTACTTACTCCAAAGCGGGCCTAGGTGCTGAGTTCTTCCCTGAAGTTGATCCACCATTCTTTAATGTCAAAGTTCGCTCGCATGGTGATCTTTCTATTCAAGAAAAAGATGACATCATGCGCGATATTGAGCAAATGATGCTTAATCATGATGAGTTCGATACTGTTTACACACGCACGGGCGGGGACGACCAGATTGGCTTGATCTCGATTACTCCTGTTGATTGGCAATATCGTCGTAGTGTTAAAGCGATTATTGATGAATTAAAGGTGCAAACCGATCAATACGCTGGTGTTGAGATTGAATATAAGTTTCCAGATGCAGGGCCTCCGGTTGAAAATGATTTAGTGATTGAGCTGTCAGCAACAACACCAGATCAGCTGAATCAGGCTGCAAAAATTGTAAGAAACTGGGCGGATGGTAATCAAGCTCTGACTAACATCAGTGATACAGCAAGCAAAGATGGCATTGATTGGAAAGTGGATATTCGCCGAGACGATGCCGCGCGCTTTTCCGCTGATGCGACCTTGGTGGGTAATACCGTTCAATTCGTTACCAATGGTCTCAAAATTGGTGATTACCTGCCTGATGACTCATCAGAAGAGGTCGATATCTTGGTGCGTTACCCTAATGATAAAAGAGATATCGGACGCTTTGACCAGTTGAGAGTCAAAACACCGGCTGGCTTGGTGCCGATCACCAACTTTGCTCAGATTGTTCCCGACCACAAGCAAGATACGATTAAACGCCTCGATGGTAAGCGCGTAGTGAACATCATGGCGGATATGGAAGAGGGCTATAACCTTGCCCTCGAACTGCCAAAGATTGAGCAAGCGTTAAGTGAATTGGGGCTACCGAGTAGCGTAGAATTTCGTATCCGTGGTCAAAATGAAGAGCAAGAAAACTCTTCTGCCTTCTTACAAAGTGCATTCATGGTTGCTCTTGCAGTAATGGCGTTGATTTTGATTACTCAGTTTAATAGTTTCTATCAAGCATTCCTGATTCTGAGTGCGGTGCTGTTCTCTACGGTTGGTGTGTTTGTTGGTCTGCTTATCTTCCAACGTCCGTTTGGTATCGTGATGTCCGGTATTGGGGTGATTGCACTGGCAGGTATAGTCGTGAACAACAATATCGTGCTGATTGATACCTATAATCAACTAATCAAAAGAGGCTTAGATAAGCGCGACGCAATTCTAAGAACTGGTGTCCAGCGTTTAAGGCCAGTGATGCTGACGACCGTGACTACGATCTTAGGCTTGATGCCGATGGTATTAGAGATGAACATCGACTTGATTAACCAAAAAATAGAGTTTGGCGCGCCGAGTACCCAATGGTGGTCGCAACTCGCTACGGCGATTGCGGGAGGGTTGGCATTTGCAACGGTACTAACCTTGGTGCTGACGCCTTGTCTATTAATGCTAGGGCGAGATAAGAAGCCTGAAAAATAGTAGATACAGTGGTTCGATGAACATAAAAAAGAGCGCCTTGGTGGGCGCTCTTTTCGTTGGTTTATAGGGCTCTTAACCTAATTGGTATCTAGTTGCCTAATTAGTCGCTAGTAACTGGCCGTATCGCTCAAGGTTATTCAGTCGAATCTCTGAGTTGGCAATAAAGGTTGCTTTTGCTTTACCGGTTAACGACTTAGATTGCGGTAATTTCACGGTTCGCGCATTTTTATGTACGCCATTGACCAAGAATTCATAGTGTAAGTGCGGGCCAGTCACACGGCCTGTACCGCCCAAAGTACCAATGGTTTGGCCTTGTTTTACGCGCTGACCTGTTTTCACCATACGTCGCTTCATATGCAAGTATTTAGTGATATAGGTGTTGCTGTGGCGAATGAACACGTAGTTACCATTGAATTGGTTGTAACCCGATTTCTGAACAATACCGTCACCGGCTGCCCAGATAGGTGTGCCAACAGGGGCTGCGTAGTCGGTGCCTCGGTGAGCTCGAACCTTACCGGTTACTGGGTGTTTTCTACGAGGGTTAAAGTTCGATGTTACACGGCGAAAATCAATCGGTGAGCGCAAGAAGGCTTTCTTCATGGCACGACCATTTTCATCGAAGTAGTTGCCGCTTCTATCATCTAATACCGCGGTAAATGAATCACCTTGGTTTTTGAATACTGCCGCCATGATCTTGCCGCGACCAATCACTTCGCCTTCAACGACTTTCTCTTGGTACAAAATCTTAAAGCTGTCGTTGTTGCGAATATCCAACGCAAAGTCGATATCCCAACCGAAGATGCCCGCCAGTTCCATAATTTGGTTTGCAGTTAGGCCTGCATTGACGCCGGCGTTCCAGAAGTTAGACGTGATGTTGGCTTCGGCATAGTTGTATTGGTAGGCCACTTCCTTTTTGTCGAAGCTAGAGGAGAATGAATCGCCAGACTTAGTGATCTTGAAGCTTTCAAACGCACTAAGCTGTCGCTTCAACTGAATAAGGTCGTTGTTTTCATCAAAGCCGAATTGTAATACGTCGCCAGGTCTTAGATTGGACAGCTGCTTCTTAATATCATTATTGGTATTGAGTAGAGTGATCAGTAAACGGTATGAAAGGCCAATACGTTCAAATAAAACAGAGGTGCTTTCGCCAGAGCGAACGGTGTATTTCTCCCATTTGAGTACTGCCGTCGGTGGTGCGTCACTTGAGCTAACAAGTGCTGATGTACTGATCGTCAGTGGGTAGTGTTTTCCAACGACTAAAGCTCCCGTATCGTCACGTAAGCTGTTGACGTCGGGGAGTAAGAAAATAGCGATAAAAATTACGGCACTAAAAAATGCGATAAATGCCCGGTGCAAAATGGGAAGGCGTGCAAAAATAGACAACATGTTCCGGTTCGTTCTGTAAATATTATGAAAATAGACGACGGAATAGTGTAACTGGTTTCAAAATACATCGCTATTCAAGTAAGATGTCTAATTATTATATTTTTGCCAAATCTGTGGGAGTGAACAAGAATGGCGAGTATTGAAGCTGCACTAGCCGAGATCAAACGTGGCGTAGAAGAACTGATTCCAGAAGACGAACTGATTGCGAAACTAAAAGAAGGTCGTCCTTTACGCATTAAACTGGGTGCCGATCCAACCGCTCCAGATATCCACCTAGGCCATACGGTTATCTTTAACAAGCTTCGTGCTTTCCAAGAGCTTGGTCATGAAGTGACGTTCCTTATCGGTGATTTCACAGCAATGGTTGGTGATCCATCAGGTAAGAACTCAACACGTCCACCGCTAAGCCGTGAAGACGTATTGAAGAATGCTGAAACTTACAAAGAGCAAGTATTCAAGATTCTAGATCCTGCGAAAACGCAAATTCGTTTCAACTCTGAGTGGTTATCTGAACTTGGTGCAGAAGGCATGATTCGTCTTGCTTCTAACCAAACTGTTGCTCGTATGCTTGAACGTGATGACTTTAAAAAGCGTTACGCTGGTGGTCAACCGATCGCAATCCACGAATTCATGTACCCACTTCTTCAAGGTCACGACTCTGTTGCACTAGAGAGCGATGTTGAGCTTGGCGGTACTGACCAGAAGTTTAACCTTCTAATGGGTCGTGAACTGCAAAAAGCAGCAGGTCAAAAACCACAAGCGGTACTGATGATGCCACTACTTGTTGGTCTAGACGGCGTTAAGAAGATGTCTAAGTCTGCGCACAACTACATCGGTATCAGCGAAGCACCAAGCGAGATGTTTGGTAAGATCATGTCTATCTCTGACGATCTAATGTGGAGCTACTACGAGCTACTGTCTTTCCGTCCTCTTGAAGAAGTTGCGGAACTGAAAGCTGGCGTTGAGGCGGGCAAAAACCCTCGTGACGTGAAAGTACTTCTTGCTAAAGAGATCATTGCTCGTTTCCACAGCGAAGCAGATGCTGAAACGGCTGAGCAAGAGTTCGTTAACCGTTTTGCTAAGAACCAAGTTCCTGATGAAATGCCTGAATTTGAATTCGAAGCAGGCCTGCCAATTGCGAACGTTCTAAAGGAAGCAGGTCTTGTAAACTCGACTTCTGATGCGATGCGTATGATCAAGCAAGGCGCTGCTAAGCTTGAAGGCGAGAAGATTGAAGACAGCAAATTCGTACCTGAAGCAGGTACTGCAGTTTACCAAGTAGGTAAGCGTAAGTTTGCTCGTATTACTATCAAGTAATATTAAATCATCAATGATTTAACGAAAAGGCATCTACGGATGCCTTTTTTATAGGCCCCTATTTATTGACAGAAAGTTGACGAAGAATTTTTTACAGGATTGCTACACTATGCGCGCTGTCGAGCTGACAGTAATTTTGGAGATTTTTATGAACAATACCGACCATCCTCCTAGTTTGAATGGAGAAGAATAACCTGTCTCGGTATTGATCTATTATCCTTCCGTTCAGGTAGGGTATTTTTGTTTCCCCCCTCATTCTTTTCCACACTCTAGATTCTAACAAGTAGACACATCAGTGCTTTAAGCTATTGGTGCGCTTAGTTGTATGTTCTTGATGTATATAGCTATACGCTCTTGGTGTACACCGCTTTATACTCTCGGGGTACTCTCTATAGGCTACTTGTTTTGATGGTCGTTACCTTTGCCAATCGGGAGATTCGCCATGACGGTAATGAACAACACTTTTTTATCTATTGAAGCTCTGTACTCAGAGCAAGACATCCAAGCTGTATCGAATGCCTTTCAACAGTACGGACGTGAGCAACAAATTAACCTTTTGAACCGTATGCCACTTGAAGATGCGGTGTTAGTGCTTGGGCAATGCTCTCTGAGTACGATTCAGACTTTACTTAGTGAGCTAGAAGAGCAGGGCTTTGAGAAGCGCTCTCGACATCTAGCTCACCAACTAGGGCTGATCTACTCAGAGGTTGAACCTCAACAAGGTTACCTTTCAACTGGAGTGCTTAGCCATGTTAGGCAGCGTATCGGTTGGATCATTGCCTTAGCACTGCTGGGCATTGTCTCTGGGCTTATCATTGCTCAGTATGAAGACATTCTTAGTCAGCTAGTACTTCTGGCGATTTATATGCCGGTAATCGCTGCCGCGGGTGGCAACACAGGAACACAAGCTGCGACTTTGGTCATTAGGGCCTTAGCCACAGGGGAATTGAAGAAACGCCAGTGGGCCAACGTTCTATGGAAAGAGCTTAGAGTTGCTATCTGTTTAGCTCTTGCGATCGCCTTAGTGATGGTTGGCCGAATCTTATTGTTCAGTGACAACCAGTCAACGGGGGGTTACGACATTAATATGATTGCTTACGCGATTGCTGTTGCTCTGTTTATTCAAGTGACCATATCAACTGTACTCGGCGGCGGGTTACCGATAGTCGCTCGATTCTTCAAACTTGATCCTGCTGTGTTAGTGAGCCCTGTACTGGCTTCGATAGTGGATATCTCTGGAATGTGGATCTACTTCACTGTGGTTAATTCATTCTTAGGGATCGCTTAGCATTTATAAAAATAGCTAAAAGCACCTTATGAGACAAAAATGGCGCTGAAGATTCAAGATCTTCAGCGCCATTTTTATTGCTTAAGTAGAAGCTTAAACAGAGTTGAACATTACTTAGGTTTGCTCTGTGTTTGACTGAATTCAACTACATCTGTGTAGAAAGCTCGTTCAAACTGGGTGATGGGTGCTTCTACTGGTTTTTCTGGATCTGGTGTGTCAGGAAAGTAATCACGGACAAACTGTACAAATAGAGAGTTTGGTTTTCCCGCTTTATCTAAACCAAAGCCTGCCATGTTGTAGCTCCCATACAAAGAACCACTTTTGGCAATAATGTTGCCTTGGATTGGTGCTTTTCGCATGCTTTGACGGTATTTGAGCGTGCCATCAGTACCAGATGTAGGCATAGCCTCAATCAGGTTGAGCTGTTGGTCGTTTTCCCAGATATAACGAAGCACTTGAGCCATGGTTTGCGAGGTCATGCGGTTATTTCTGGATAGCCCAGAACCATCGACCAACTGTGCTTGGCTTAGGTCAATATCGGCTTTGGTCAGTAATATCTGCTTTATCGCTTCAGTGCCGTTATTAAAACTGCCCGGTTGAACATAAAATGTCGCACCCAGCGTTTTAGTTAGATTGTCTGCTATTAGATTGTCTGATTTCTTGAGCATGATATTAATCAGTTCGGGAAGTTTCTCTGAGCTGTGACTTGCGATTAACGTGCTTTTGCCTGCTTTAGCTTTTTTGCCAACGACCACATTGCCTTTTACTTCAATTCTCAGTTCTTTAAGAATCGATGTAACGACTTGATAGGTGTAAAGCTCTGGATTTTGAATCGCGAACTTGAGCGGCAGTGGTTTCTTACGCTCAACTAAGCAACCAGAGAGCTTGTAAGTGTTATCTGGGGTAGTAATAAGCTCAAGGTCGCATTGCGTTGCCTTTTGGCCAGAGCGAGTTACCGTGGCTGCTGAGGTTGTCACGTCTATCGGATAGTGAGCTGGGATATATACGCGTGTTGTACCGTTATCTTTTGTATAAATAGAGGCTTGTGCGCAGTTACTGTCTAAGGTCATTGCACTAGAGGGAGCGCTGTAACAAACGCCTAAAATGTCCCAAGGCCAACCAACCGCTCGTTGATAGCCAGTAAAAGCTGAGTTATCGAGGTATAAGTTGCCCTTGATTGTTTTAGATTGCGATTTAGCATATTGATCTAAAAGGTTTTTTAGATGCTCTCTTTGTAGTGTAGGGTCACCACTGAATGAGATCACGACATCTTTATTAGAACGCGCAATGCTGGTCGTGTAGTTAAAATTATCTCCTAACTCCAATTTGACTGCCAAAGCGGTGACTAGCTTTAACGTACTGGCGGGAGGGTAAAAGCCATCGCTATTGGTGTTCAACTCACTCGAATCATCACTCAATGACTTCAGTATCAAGCTTGTGCTACTGCCATCGGGCAGTTTATCTAGAGGGAGGTATTCGAAAGCACTAATTGAATAGCTACACAGTGACAAACCACATAGGAGTAAGCTGGATAGAAGGCGCATAGAAGGTTTTCTTGGATGACTGATGTTTTCAGTATACAGATATAAAAAACGCCCGCTATAGAGCTAACACTGATCATTTAAGCATTTTCCTGATCAGTTGAACGATCCTACAGAT